>CAYXJH010000115.1:0-8694 GCA_964465415.1 uncultured Gemmatimonadaceae bacterium | reverse complement strand
TATGTCCGGCGATTTGCGCGCTGTACCCGCTCGTTGGCTTGCGTTACCTCTCGTCCTGTTCCTGGCCGCCTGCGCTGACGACGCGGCGACTCGCGTCGCGGCGCCGGCGGACGCCGAGCTCGCTTCCCAGACCGCTTTTTCGGGGAATGGCAAGCTCGAAGTCACCGTCCACAAGGCCGACCGCTCCCCGGCGGTCGGGACGGTGGTGACCATCGTGGTTTCGCCCCCGGCCGGAACCTCTGACCTGGCGGCCGTACAGTACGGCCCCAGGTTCTGGGCAGAGGTAGGGATCAACGGGGTCGCGCTTTTCGAGAACCTGCCCACCGGCCTTCGCGCCTGCGTCCACGCGCGCAGCGACGTCGCGCTGGAGACGGTCGACCTGACAAAGAACAGCTCTGTGGTGCTCTATCCGCCGCCGCAACCCGCTACGATCCTCGAACCGAAAGGGGATCGGACGCAGGGTGCGGTGTTGACCGGCGCCAACCTCAGGGCCGTGCCGTTCAGCCCCGGAAACTACCTGCAGCACTGCGTCAACAACCCGCCGTTGACCCTCGCCGCGCAGGGCGGCCACACGAAGATCACCCTTCAGCACACGCTTTCGGCCAGCGTCGATGTCAAGGTGCTCGACCTGGTGGGCAACGTGCGCGGCGACGTGCAGCGCGGCGTCGTCACCGGCGGCTTCATCCAGGGTGTCGCCGCCCAGCCCATCTTCACCTGTAACCAGATCCCCTGGCTGAGGGCGGACCCGTTGTGCGACACGGTCGAGACCCCACCCGGGTTCCTGCATAGCACGCGCGGCACACCGAACCCGCTGTCCGTGGCGCAGGGCGTGCCGTTCCGGGTTGAGGCGCTCGATCGAGTGTCCGTCGGCGACAGCGACGATGTCGAACTCGTGGCCACGCAGGGCTATACGGGAGGTGCCGTCACAGGCAATATCCTGGTCGCCGAGAACCTGGTCTGCCGCGGCGGCAGTCACCCGGATGACCACATCGAGCACGAGATCGGCAATGCATCCGGCATGGATATCCAGGGCCTGCTCAAGTACTCGATCGGTGTGGGATACGCCACCACGTTGAGCCCCGATCCCAGCCGCGTGTCAGTCTGGTTCGACATGACGGCGGACGACGGCACCGCAACCTTCAGCACGCGCACCGTGCCCAAGGGCAGCAATCAGACCCGATCGTTCTCCATGAACTTCTCCGCCCGAGTTGTGGGGGGTGAGTACAGGTGCACAAAGACGGGTGAATCGGGCCAGCTCTTCAATCTAGGGGCGAGCGCCGACGTGTACTGCGATACCGCCAGTGCGCCGCCAGGCATGGTCCGGGTCACGATCATCCAGCGTGGCATCCCGGACTGGGACAGCCACGAGTTCAATGTGAAGACGAATCCGGATCAGGGCTCGGGCGACAGCACCTGGGACCCGGACCGCAGCGGCGCGTCGCGTGCGTTCGTGCCGGTCCCGACATACGATGTGTGCACCGTCTCCGGCGGCAACGATGACCGGCTGGCGATCCGCATCTGAGAGGTAGCATAGGAAAAGCCATGTCCACTGTGCCCGCTCCAGCCACGTGTGTTGGCAGGTCCGAGGAGCTGGCATGGCTTAACGGGCACCTGGACGAAGCCGTCGGGGGGGCCGGGCGACTCGCCCTTATCTCGGCGGAGGCCGGGGCAGGGAAGAGCACACTCTGCACGCGCTTCCTCGAGGAGGTTACGGCCCGGCACCCCGACGTGCTCGTCATCGCCGCCACCTGTTCCGAGCAGTACGGCGGTGGCGAGCCCTACCAGCCGTTCGTCGACGCCTTCCGCACGCTCCTGAATCCTCCCGAAGCAAAGGCCCCGCGCAGGCGCGGCTTCGGGGAGATCGCGAGGGAGCTGGCGCCCCACTGGGTAGCGGCGATCCCGGTCGCGGGAGAGATCCTGGCGGCCAGCATGACCACCGCCACCGAGCTGCGTCGCACGTTCGGCTCGCAGGCGAGCGGTGGGCAGGCGCCCAGCGAGGAAGCCCTGTTCTTCCAGTACACCAAGCTGTTCTTCGCGGCGGCCGAGGAACGCCCCATCCTGCTGTTCATCGACGACCTTCACTGGGCGGATCGGGCCAGCGTCAGCCTGCTCCTCCACCTGGGGCGCCGGATCAAGGACGTGCCCGTCCTGATCCTCGGGACGCTCCGGCCCGTGGACGTCAAGGTGTCCGAACACCCGCTCCAGGACGCCCGGCGGGAGATGCAGCGGTACGGCGTCGCGGACGAGCTGGAGCTCGCGCCCCTGGCAGGCGTCCACCTGGGAGAGATGGCTGCCGCGTTGCTGGGCGGCCCCGCTGAGGACGATCTCCTGGTCTGGCTCGAACGGCACGGCGGCACCAACGCGCTGTTCTTCGCGGAGCTCCTCCGCTGGTTGGTGCAGGACGGCTATGCGGAAGAGCACCACGGGTGGTGGCGTCTGGCCCGGCGGCCGGAGGATGTGGCGATCCCCAGGTCGGCGGAGAGCACGATCGAGAAGCGATTGGCACGTCTCGACCCCGAGACCTACCGGATCCTCGAGTACGCGTCGGTCCAGGGGAACGACTTCCTGTCGACCGCCCTGGCGGGCCTCCTGGAGATGGACGAGCTGGAGCTGGAGGAGGCCCTGGAGCCGCTCGAGCGGACCCACCGCCTCATCCGCCTCGTCGACACCGTCGATCTGCCCGACGGCGACTTCGCCAGCCTCTATTCGTTCTCCCACTCGCTCGTGCAGGACGTCCTGCACGCCGCGCTCAAGGGGAAGCGGAAGATCCTGCTGCATCGGCGCATGGCGGAGATGCTGGAAGAGCTTCATGCCCAGGACCTGGACTCCGTGGCCCACAAGCTTGCGGTCCATTGCGACGAGGGTCGACTTCAGGCGAAAGCGTTCGCGTATTCCATGCAGGCGGCCGAGCGCGCGAGCCACGTCTATGCCCACTGGGACGCGGTCGAGTTCATCCTCCGCGCCGTCCGCAATTCGCCCGACGACGAACACCGGGCCCGGGCGCTCCAGCGGCTGGCGGAGATCCGCTGGGTCGTCGGCCGGCTCCCCGAGGCGCTGGAGGCCATGCGTGATGCGTCCGACCTGGTGGAGGCGGGGGAAGACCGATCGCTGGCCTTGACGCTGCGTCGGAAGATCCTGTTGCTCGAGCGGGACCAGGGCCTCCGTCCGCCTCGCGAGATCGCGGCACTACTTCACCAGAACGTCGAGGAGACCCGCCGACTCGGCGCCACCGCGGAGTTGTGCGAGAGCCTGTGGCACCTGGTGGAGCTGGAAGAAACCGATCGTATCCTGGACATCGAGCTCGCCACCGAGGCCCTGGCGTTGGCCGTCGAGCTGGGTTCCGATCGGCTGATCGCCAAGGGCCACACCGCGCTCGGCGTCGCGCTCCTCCAGGATGGAAGCCCGGAGCAGGCCAGACCCCAGCTGGAGGATGCGCTCCGCCGCTATACCGATCTGGAGGACCTGGCCGGCGCCGGTCGCTCGCACAACTGCCTCGCCATCGGCGCGCTGATGCAGGGGAACATGCCGGCGGCCATGGCCGCGTTCGAGGACGCCCGCGAAGCGTTCCAGAAGGTCGGCGAGCCCCTCGCGACGGCGCTGGTCCTGAACAACCTCGGCGTGCTCATGATCCGCACGGGACAGCTGGAGCGCGCGGAGACGCTACTGTTCGAGGCCCTGAGCATCTGGGAGCGGCTCGATACCCGGGCCGAGTTCCTTTCACCCCTCCAGAACCTCGCCGAGCTGGCGCAGCTCCGCGGGCGGCGGGACGAGTCTGAGGAGCGGTGGCGGCGGCTCCGGGAGGAGGCCTTCCAGATGGGGTCCGTGGACGGCGCGGTGATCGGTGAGTGCGGGCTGGGTCGCGTGCGCCTCGAGCGAGGGGATGTGGCCGGCGCGCGTGAGCACCTCAAGGCTGCGAAGGACAGGCTGGACGAGCGGCATTCATGGAGCGACGCCATCGAGGCGATCCACCTCCTCGAAGCGGCCGTGGCGGCGGCAACGGGAGACCGGCCCGGCGCCCTGGATCTCCTGGCCCGGGCCGAGGAGGAGCTTCGCGCGCGCGATCGCTACCTCTGGGCCCAGGTCCTGACGGAGCGGGCTCTACTCCTGCGGCAGGAAGAGGAGCACGATGATGCCGAAGCCGAGGCTTCGATGGCCCTGGAGGTGTTCACTGAGCTGGGCGCCGAGCTGATGGTAGGCCGGGTGAATGATATCCTGAACTGGAAGGGAACGCCCGAATGGACCGACGAGTCACGAGCGGTGTCCTGATCGCGGCGCTGGGTTTGGTGGCAGGATGCGCAGACACCGATGAGCGGCCCGCCGTACGCCGGGCCGCGGCGGGTGCGAGCATGGTCGCATGTCTGCAGCACCTTCCTAGCGTGCTCAACCCTTTCGTATCCCCGGACCAGGGCTCGGTCGATCTGGCTCCGCTTCTCTTCACCCCCCTGGTGCGTTATGGGGAGAGCGACAGCGGCGAACACTACGTTCCTGGACTGGCCGCATCGTGGGAATGGGATCCGGATGGCACCGCCGTACGCTTCCGCCTCCGGGACGACATGGCCTGGCACGACGGTCAGCCCGTTTCCGTCGCCGACGTCGCCTGGACCATCGAAGCGGCCGGTGACCCGACCTACGCCTATTGGAACGGTGCGGACTTCGCCGGCCTGGTCGGCGTGTCCCAGGAGGAGGCCGGCGAGGTGCTCGTACGGTTCGATCAGCCGTACGGGCCCGGTCTCGAGCCCTTCGCCACGCTGCCCATCATGCCCCGGCACCTGCTTGGCGATGTGGATCCCGAAACCTTTCACGAACACGAGTATCATCGGGCGCCGGTAGGGAACGGCCCCTTTGTCCTTGGCCGGCGCAGCGGCCAGAACCAGCTCGTGTTCGAGCCCAGCCCCGGCTACCCGGAGATCACCGGCCGGCCCCATCTGGACCGCCTCGTCGTAAAGGAGATCCCTGAGGTTTCGACGATCCTCGTGGAGCTGCGCACACGGACGACCGACCTTTGCCTGACCGGTCCCAGTGCGGCCCGGGAGGCAAGGGGCGTCGAGACCCTGACCATAACTCCCGCCCACCCGGGACAGACCCAGGTCCTCCTCGTGGATCACAGGACCCCGTTCTTCGATCAGCCGGACGAACGGCGGGCCCTGTCCGCAGCCATCGACCGCAGCGCCATTGCCGCCGTCGTTTCCCCACTGGCCACCCCGGTCCGCAGCTTCACACCGGTCTCCTGGCCCGCTCCGGACTCGCTCCTCGTTCCCGATGCCGCGCCGACCCTGGCCGATTCCCTCCTGCAGGCAGCCGGTTGGACCGCCCCGCCCGGGGCCGGCGCCCGCCAGAGCCTGGACGGGACGACCCTGGAGTTCACCCTCCTCGGTGCACAGGGATACGAACAGGTCCTGACCGTCCTCCAGGCTCAGCTCGCCAGGGCGGGCATGCGCGCACGCACCCAGGTGCTGGAAGGGTCGGCCTTCATCGATGTGGTCCTGGATCCCGAACGTCGTCCGCCCGCCATGGTCCTGGGCCTCGCGCCCTCCCGCGTCCACGCCCCCGACCCCCGGTCCTCGCTCCACAGCGAAGGCGGCACCAACCTCGGCGGATACCGGAGCGCCATCGCCGACTCCCTGATCGACGCGTTGAGCCGGGCGCCCGACGGTCCCGAACGCCAGGACCTGTATCGGGCCCTGCAAGCCGAGGTGGTCCGCGACGTGCCCCTCATCTACCTGGTGCACCTGCCGGATGTCGTGATCGCCGGGCCCGGAATCGAAGGCGTGAGCGGTGGACCTGCCGGCGTGTTCGCGTCCGCCGTCCACTGGCGACGCACTCCCTGAAGTCGCGACGCTCTGCACGCTGCCAGCCCACCCCGCAAAGAGCATGTCGAGACGTCCTGAACCCCCGGTCAGAACCGGATCTCGACGACGTCCCCGTCCGCGAGGGGGTGATCGCCCGTAACCCGTTGGCCGTCGTGGGCGGAAGGCCCCCAGACCCGCGCCCACTTCATCTTCTCTGCGATGTCGGCGTGGATGGCCCGGGCGAGGTTCGTCACGGTGGCGCCGCGGGGAAGGGTGAAGGGCCGCTCCATGTCCGGCTCGTGGCCCGGCTCCCGGGTGTAGACGCGGATGATCTCCAGGGCGTCGAACGTGCGGTCACCCAGGACCGCCAGACCCTGGCCCGACACCACGGACACACCCAGCGGAGCCCAGCCGGGATCGACCAGCTCCGCGAGAGCGGCCAGGTCGTCCCGAGCCCCGGGTCGGTCGGCGCCGGTGACCACCATGAGGGCCGGCATGTAGATCCACCCCGGTCGACGCTCGGCGGGCGCGGCGGAGCCAAAGGGCACGAGCTGGATGGCCTTGGCCGCCAGGAGCCGCTCGGTGGTCTCGAGCCCGCCGAGCGCGTCGTCGAGGGACAGTACGAGCCAGGCCAGGTCGCCGCCTCGGACGAGGTCGTAGACCCAGTTCTCGACGTACTCGTCGCTGAGGGGTGGCAGGTCCACGAGCTGGAAGGCGATGTCGCCCCAGGCCATCATCCCGGGCGTGGCCTCCCGGGTCGTCATGGGGTAGTCTGCGACCTCGGGCTTCGCGGCTGTGAGGTGGGCGACGAGGGCGGACTTCCCGCCGTTGGGCGCGCCCACCAGCACCACCTGGCCGGCGCCCTCGCGGGGGATCCGGTGGCTCGGGCCACGGGCGCCCCCCTTCTTCGCCGCGGGCTCCTTCCTGAGCTTCGAGATGCGGGCGCGAAGGTCGCCCTGCATCTTCTCCGTGCCCTTGTGCTTGGGGATCTCCCGGAGCATCCGCTCGAGGGCCGCCAGCTTCTCCTCACGGGTGACCGCGGCCTTGTACGCCGCCTCGGCCGTCTTGTAATCCGCGGTCAGGTTGGCTGGCATGAGACCTCCCGGACGTCGACGCGCGGCCCGCTGCGCCTGCTCCGAGGCCGGACGGCGCCGCCCGCTGAAGATGAATCACGACGGGGCCTCCCGGCAAGCCGGCCTCAACCCGGGCGGCCGTGGGGAAATGGTCGACCGCTACTGCACCACGCCACAGAATGGAGTATTTCCTGTGGTTAGAGTTGCTTTAGGCACGTTCGGCCAGGAAATACACGTAGCGCAGCAGTCCCGCATCGGCCGCCGCCTTCGCAAAGAGAACTGCATAGAATTGGTCCTTGGCCATGCGCACGGACTGAGGCCCATACTTCACGGCGTTCCGGGCGATGCTGGCGAGCTGCTTCACGGTGATCGGGTCGGCGAGCGCCCGCAGTGCCTCCAGATACCCGCGCTCCCAATTCGGAGCGACGCGCTCCGACAAGTCGTCCACCTCCACGAGGCGAAATCCGGCTCTCTCGAGTGCCCGCTCGTACGCAGCTACCGTTTCCATCTCGGGGATGCCCCAAACCCGGTAGAATGGCTCCAGGAGCAGTTCATTCTGGAGCGTAGTGATCCGTGGCGGGCGGCACCAATCCACCAGGAGCAGGCGTGCGCTGGTGCGGAGCCGCGTGGCAATCCCCTTCAGCGCGGCGGGCTTGTCCGGCAGATAACAGGCGGCGTCCAGGTAGACGGCCGCATCGAAGGGCGGCTCATCGAGCTCGCGGATCTTCATGATGTCCTGCTCGGCGAAGCGCAAGTTTGGCCGTGGCCGCTCCTTCAACCGCCTGCGGGCGTAGTCGAGCTGAGCATCGGAAAGATCAACGCCAACCACTTCCCCCGGCGTGCGCTCGGCCATCCACTGCGAGAAGGCGCCACCGCCACAGGCGAGTTCGAGGATGCGCTCGGCACTTTCTCCTCGTATCGCCTCGAAGTAGCGCCTGTGCGTACGCTCGAGTCCTGCGTCGATGTCCGACGTATCGTCGCCCTGCTCGAAGATGGCAAGATGAAAGAACTCTCCCCAACGTGCGTAGTAGAGGTCGGCGGTCGCGCCGAAAAGATTGCGGATGTTCTCGCGATAGTTCTCGCGTCGTTCTCTCGGTGTGGTGAGCATATCGGTTGGTGGGTCGAAGGGTGGTATGAAGATTCCTGTTCAACGGGTCTCGTCACTTTCTCTCGGAAGCATGTGTGCATCGCAGCTCCCTCTGTCCCCGGAACTCGACTGCCGCGATGGGGCGACGTACCCCGCTCACCTGGGTGCCCGCTTCGATGCCGGATAGAGGCTGAGGCGCTGCCCCTCCACGGTCTCAAACTCGATCTGAAACTCGTTGTTGGTGGTCGTACGACGCTCCCTGATGACCACCGGAGAGTCAAGGACGATCACTCCCCTCAGGGGCATTGCGGTACGCGCCCATCGCCCTGGCCGTATCGGTCGTGGGCCAGATGCAGCGGTGGTTTCGGTCATGGCGGGGGCTGGAGCGCGTAGGGGCTGGTGCGCGCAGCGCTGTGGGGCGCAGGTCGGCATTCAGGCGCCGCGGCGAAAGGAAGCGCTCGAGATCCGAGCGGACCCGGTCCTTCCGGTTGTGATCAGCTCGCCTTCTTTGGGCGCTTCCCGCGGGTTGCCGATCTGTCGGACACAGGCTTTTCCGCCGCGGACTCGAGTGTTGCGAAGTCCTGCAGCGCGAGCGGTTCGCGCAACGTCACCAACTTCTTCTTCTTCAAGTCGAAGGCGATGCGATCGGCGAAATCCGGTGGCTTTTTGGGATCGCCATGAACCACGGCCAGGTTCTTGGCGTTCTTGCGCGTGTGTTGTCGCACGTGGTCGACCGCGAACTCCG
>CAYXJH010000114.1:0-8837 GCA_964465415.1 uncultured Gemmatimonadaceae bacterium | reverse complement strand
GCGAGCTGGAGCCCGGCCGCCGTCGGAGGCCTCACCCTCGGAGCGGATCCGGTCGCCTACGCCATCGCCCACGCCGCCGGGCGCATGGGGCGGGCGCTGGACGCGTTCACCGTGCGGAAGGATGCCAAGTCCCACGGCACCGGCCGCCGGATCGAGGGCGGATTCCGGCCGGATATCGATGTCGTCGTGGTCGAAGACGTGATCACGAGCGGCGACAGCGCATTCCACGCCGTGGAGGTCCTGGAGGAGAACGGCGGACGGATCCTGGGCGTGCTCGCGCTGGTGGATCGTGAGGCCGGAGGACGGGAGCGTTTGGAGAAAGCCGGCTACCCGGTCGTCTGCCTGTTCACGGCGGGGGAGCTCCTGCGTACGTCGTAGAGCTGGCCGAGCATGGGGCCCAGACGTAGGATTTGCTCCCGGGCAAGCAGTACATCCTGCCGGTGCGTCGTCACGGCCTCCAACGTCCGCGCCCTGATTTCTCGAGCCGACATTCCGCTCGCGAACCCCAGCGCCTGCGCCCATCCGGAAAGCCGGTCGGTCCAGATCTGCTCAATGGCGGTGCGCTGGGCCGCCGTGGCCTCGATTCCGGCGGCACGGGCGTGCTGGAGCAGCATGTGGCTTCGGGCGGCCGACTTCACCATCCCGACGACGGGCTCGATGGCATCGTCGTCGAGTACCGTCAGATGGTCGGGCGGGAGGGTCAGGATGTAGTCCGCCAGGTCGGCGGCCCGATAGGGCGTGAGGTCATGGCCTGGCCAGTGCACCAGGGGCCGCCCAGCGTCCTCCCCTCTCTGCCACGCCCGGATCGCCGGCGTGTCCACGACCGCACCGCGGGCCCTGACCTCGATCCAGCGCGCGGAACGCGCCAGAGCGTCCGGCAGCGTCATCTGCCGCTCCAGGGCGCGATCGCGCGCCTCCTCGAACGGCACCACCCTTCGTCCCTCCAGCCGGATCACGTGGAATCCGTACTCGGTCTCGACGACCTCGCTCACTTCGCCCGCAGACAGGGACCGGGCCGCGTTCCAGAACTCCGGTACCCAACCACCCTCCCGCCCGGGCTGGAGGAGCCCTCCACGGTCGGCCGCGCCCGGCTCCTCCGAGTACTCCGCCACGATACGCTCGAAGTCGGCCCCGCCACGTATCCGCGCCAGCGCCTCTGACGCGCGCTCCCGGGCCACCGCCCTATGCTCCTCCGGACGCCACCGCTCCGACAGAACCACGAGCTGTCGGACGACCAGTTCGGGCTCCGGGTCTCGCTCGTACGCCTGCCTCAGGGCCTCGTCGTCGATCCCCGCATCCTCCGCCCCGATCTCCAAAGCGGCGCGCTGAAGAAGAAGTGAGCGCAGATCCCGACGCACGAACGGCCCGGCCACCTCGCCGAGCCGTCGGTCCGCCACCGCCAGGCCGAACGCGGCAACATCCACCAACGCATCCCGCTGTGTGCCATCGAGCGCCTGAAGGTCAGCCTCGGCGAATCCTACGCGCCCCACCTCCAGGGCAGGCGGCGGTCCGCACGCCGAGACACAGGCAGCCGTCAAACCGAGAAGGACCGTCAGCCGGTCCCGTACACGAGCTCCGATCCCACGCCGCGGCCGCTCGGCAGCCACGTCCGCTATTCCAGGAGTCGCAGGGGCATGATCAGGCAGAGGTAATCGCCGGCGGCCTCGTCCATGGGCTGGACCGTCGCCGCCCGCTCTGGCGCCTTGAACGAGAGCTTGACCTCGTCGGTCGGCATGAATCGGAGGACCTCGAGCAGGTAGTTCGCGTTGAACCCGATATCCAGCGCGTCGCCCTGGTACTCGACCTCCAGCTCTTCGTGCGCGTCGCCCAGGTCAGGAGTCTCCACGGACAATCGAAGCGCGTTCCCCACGAAACTCAACCGCACACGGTGGGTCTGCTCGCTCGCCACAACCGCCATTCTGCGCAACGCGCGCGTCAGGGTTTCCCTGTCCGCGATCGCGATGCGATCATTGTCCTTCGGAATGACCTGCTCGTAGTTCGGGTAGGGACCTTCGATCAATCGCGTGAACACCTGGACACCCGACTGCCGGAACCCCAGGTGGTTCTCGCTGCGGGCGACCTCGATCTCCTCCTGTCCGTCGAACAGGCGCTGGACCTGGGCGAGCGCCTTGGGCGGCACGATCAGGTCGGCGTGCGGAGCTCCGCCTTCCTCGGCGGAGACCGACAGCTTGGCCAGCCGGTGTCCGTTGGTCGCCACCATTCGCATCTCCCCATCCGCCAGCTGCCACAGGACCCCGTTCAGGATCGGCCGGCTCTCTTCGGTGGAAACCGCGAAGGACGTCCGCTCGATCATCGATGACATCACCGAGCCCGGGATACGCCAGCTGCCCGAGAAATCGACCTGCGGGAACGATGGGAATTCGTCCCGGGGCATCCCGTTCAACCGGAACGTCGCCTTGCCGCACACCAGCTCGAAGCGCTCGCCCATCGTGGTGATGCGCGCCGGTTGCTCCGGGAGCTCCCTGGCCAACTCCTGCAGCTTCTTGGCCGGAACCGTGATCGCGCCTTCCTCCTCGACGTCCGCGGGAACCCGGAGGGTCACAGCTATGTCCAGATCCGTCCCGCTGAGCTGGACGCCGTCGGCACTTGCCTCGATCAGGATGTTTGACAACACGGGGAGGGTGGTCCGTGTCGGGATACTCGCGCCTACGGCCGCCAGCCCCTGCTGAAGGTTCTCCCGCGTGATCGTGAATTTCATGCGCGCCTCAGGTTGGAGCCTGGTACGGGTTGGGTCGGTTTCCCACACGCTATCGCTGTTACCGTTCCCTCAACTACATCTTTACGTCGTAGTAATAGGGACTGTGGATCCGTGGAGAACGACATCGCTCGCGCCCGCCATGGCACGTCCTTCAACGCGATTTCACCGGTCTGATGACCGTGGAGCCCATGTGGATTGGCGCTCGCCGTCCTACACAGTTCACACAACGTCGACGCCAATGTGGAAAAACCGGCCGGTTCCCACAATGCTTGACCGGGACGATCCACATCATCCGCCGAACTCCGCCCGGAGCGATTCGATCCGATCGCGCATCGCCGGGTCCTCCTCCACGTCGTGCTCGACCTTGTTGATCGAATGGATCACGGTGGAATGGTCGCGCCCACCAAAATGGTTCCCGATCTGGGTCAACGGCAGGTTCAGCAGCTCCCGAATCAGGTACATGGCCACCTGACGCGGCACCGTCACCTCCTTCGTCCGGCGCCGCGACATCAGCGTTTCCACGGGCACACCGAAGCTCTCAGCGACCCGCTTCCGGATCGCTTCCGGCGTCCGCTCCCCCTCAGGTGCCAGCACCCCGCCCAGCGCCTCTCGCGCCAGCTCCGACGTGATGTCCCGCTGCGTAAGTGAGGAGTACGCGAGCAGCTTGATCACGGCACCCTCCAGCTCCCGCACGTTCGATCGGCAGTTCCTGGCGATATACTCCAGCACCTCATCCGCGATCGAGATCTCGCCTTCCTCCGCCTTCTTGCGGAGGATCGCGACCCGCGTCTCCAGGTCCGGACTCCGGATGTCCGCCACCAGCCCCCACTCGAAGCGGGACACCAAACGCTCCTCCAGCCCCGGGATCTCCTTCGGCGGACGATCACTTGTCAGCACGATCTGCCGCTGCGCCTCGTACAACGCGTTGAACGTGTGGAAGAACTCCTCCTGCGTTCGCTCCTTCTCGCCCAGGAAATGGACGTCGTCAATCAGCAGAAGGTCCGCATCCCGGTAGCGCCGCCGAAACTCGGACATGCGCCCGTCCTGGATCGAGGCGATCAGATCGTTCGTGAACCATTCGCTGGACACGTACGCCACCTGGCGCGACGGGTCCCGGCTCAGGAGGATGTGGCCGACCGCGTGCATCAGGTGCGTCTTTCCCAGCCCCACCCCACCGTATATGAACAGCGGGTTGTACATCCGCGCCGGTGACTCCGCGACCGCGCGCGCCGCCGCCGTCGCCAGCTGGTTGTTCGTTCCCACCACGAAGCGGTCGAACGTGTACCGCTCGTTCAGAGGCGCACCGATCCGACGAGGCGTCACCGCCGGCGCCGCCTCCGGTGGCCGCTGCGGTGGCACCCCCGATGGGATCGCCGACGGGGTTGCCACGGGCTGGGTCGGCCGCTCGCCGCGATGGCGCGCATGGTGCTGGAACGAGATCGTCAGGCGCCGGCCCAGTACCGATTCGGCCACGTCCGCCAGCATCCGGCCGTACTTGTCCTCGATCCACTCCGCGGCGAACTCGCTCCCAGCGCCGATCGCCAGGAGGTCCTGGGACAGCGCGAGCGGCTCCGTCTCCGCCAGCCAGATCCGATACGTCGGCTCCGGTAGCTTCGCGCGCGCGCTCTGAAGGATTTTTGACCACGCCTCGGCGGCCGTCAGCTCCATGGGCTCGTTGGGGAAACAGGCAGGTCCCTCCGGCTGCGACCGACCAAGCTAACCGCCACGTCGGCCATGCGTCAACGCGCCTCGCTCACCCCGGGGCGCATCGCCCCATGGCCCGCACGGATCGCACCGGATGGCCCCTCCGCTTGACCCGAATCAGACCCACGCCTATACTTAAAATCTTTGCAATTCACGACGATCAGCAGGTGCTCCCATGGGCAAGCCCACGTATAATCCGAGGAATCGCAAGCGACGGAACAAGCACGGGTTCCTCAAGCGGATGCGGACCCGGGGCGGCCGACAGACCCTGAACCGTCGGCGGAGCCGGGGGCGAAAGCGCCTCACCGTCCGGATCGGGAAGAAGTAATCGAAACGAGATGACGGGCGCGCGCGATCGGCGCGGCCGTCGACTGCCGCGCGAACGCCGGATTACGCGGGGCCCAGAGATCCGCGCCCTGTTTGAGCGGGGGAAACGGAGTCGAACGATTCATCTGGACGTTCTGGACTCCGATTCCTCCGCTTCGTATTCCCGGGTGGGTCTGGTCGTGCCACGGTACGGGCACACCGCGGTCCTGCGGAACCGGTTGAAGCGCAGGCTCCGGGAGGTTCTGCGGCGCGAGGTGCTTCCTCGCCTGGACCGCGCGGAGGTGAAAAGGGATGTCCTGGTGCGAGCCCGCCGCGAGGCGTACGACGCCAGGTTTGCGGACCTCGTGTCCCAGCTGGAAGGGTGGTGTGAGAGCCGGTGGCCCGAGTCCTCCTGATGGTCCTCCGGTTCTACCGGGGCGCGATCTCGCCGCTCCTGCCGCCGTCGTGCAGATTCGTCCCCACCTGCTCGGCGTACGCCGAGGACGCGGTTCGCCGGTTCGGCGCCGCCCGGGGCAGCTGGCTGACGCTGCGACGGCTCGCGCGATGTCATCCGTTCGGCGGTAGCGGGTACGACCCCGTCCCGCCAGCGGGCCCGATCCGCGGGCATGATAACGACGATCTCTCGGTGAACGAGTGATGGAAGGTTTCCGGTTCGTGCTGGCGATCGTTCTTTCGATCGCGGTGGTCATTGTCGTCAACGTGCTGTTCCCGCCGGCCACGCCGCCGGAGAGGCCTGCGCCCGACCCGGTGACCGTCGATACCCTCGCGCCTCCGCCCGATGCGCTTCCGCCAACGGCGCCGCCCGTCGCCGACGTGCCGACCCTGGCTCCCCCCGACACGCTCGTGCCGGAACCGGTTGCAGGAGACACGGTCTGGGTCGAGACCGAGCGCACCCGATACGGAATCGCCACACGGGGCGGCGCCGTAGTCTCCGTCGAGCTCCTGGCCTACGAATCGTTTACGCGCCCGGGCCCCGTCCAGCTCGTCGAGCCGGGCACCGACCTGGTGAGCTACGCGGTCCGCGTCGGCGACCAGGTCGCCCCGTTCGACCGCGTGCAGTTCACCCCCTCAGTCCCGGCCGGGGACACCCTCCGCCCGAATGATCCCCGTGACCTGACCCTCGACGGCGCACTCAACGGCCTCGATATCCAGCTCCGCTACATCTTCTCCGACGAAGGATACGTGGCCCGGCTCGAGGGCCAGCTCGGAGATCTGGGCGGCGCCGACGCGACCCTGCTCCTCGAGCTCGGCCCTCGCCTGGCCGTGAACGAGGCGGATTCCGCCGAGGACCTGCGGCTCCTGAACTACGTGGCGTATTCGCGACGCACCGGGATCGAGAGCGTACGCATCACGAACCTCGATCGCGACCGCATCGAGGAGGGGCCCTTGGCTTGGGCTGCGCTCAGGAACAAGTACTTCGTGGTCGCCGCCATGCACCCGTTCGACGGCCGCGGCGCGTTCGGTGGTCTCGTCGCCGTGGGCGGCCCGGCGGGTGCGGAGTCGATCCACGCGACGCTGCCACTGGACCGTACGGGGTCGTTCGATCTACGGCTTTTCTTCGGTCCCCAGGAGCACCGGCGACTCGCCGCCCTCGGCGACCGCATGGAGGAGGTCAACCCGTACGGGTGGCGAATCTTCCGTCCGATCATCCGCCCGCTGGCCGAGCTGGTTACGTGGCTACTGGTAGGGGGCCGGGACGTGCTGGGGTGGGGCTATGGTTGGGTGCTGATCCTGTTCGGATTCGCCATGCGCGGGTTGCTATGGCCGCTCAATGCCAAGGCGATGCGATCCCAGCTCAAGACGATGGAGTTGCAGCCGCGACTCAAGGAGGTGCAGGCCAAGTACAAGGACAAGCCCGAGATGCTTCAGAAGGAGATGATGCGTCTCTACAAGGAGGAGGGCTTCAATCCTCTGGGCGGGTGCGTGCCGATGCTCATCCCGTGGCCCGTTCTCATCACGTTGTTCTTCGTGTTCCAGAACACGATCGAGTTCCGGGGCGTGGAGTTCCTGTGGCTGCCCGACCTGTCGCGGCCGGATCCGTACTACATCCTTCCCTTCGTGCTCGGCGCATCCCTCTGGGGTCTACAGTTCATGAACATGAGGGCGGCCCCCCAGGACAATCCGCAGGCCAAGATGCTCCTGTGGTTTATGCCCATCCTCATGGTCGTGATCTTTCTGAACTTCGCCTCCGGACTGAATCTGTACTACGCCGCGTCCAACGTGGCGTCCCTGCCGCAGCAGATCCTGATCATCCGGGAGCGGAAACGTGTGCGGGCGCGCATGGACTCGAAGGAGAAGTGAGCGTCAGCGCGTGATCTCGAAGCGATCCGGTAAACTCGAGGTTCCCGGCTCCTCGGACTGAACGGCGGTCACGCGGGCTCCGGACGGGCCGCGGGCCAGCAGCGCCTCGAATCGGTCCAGGCCCTGGGTGTCGCCCCGCACATCCAGCCGCACCGACCCGTCCTGGTCATTCCGAACCGTCCCCTTGAGGCCGAGCTCGGTGGCCGTTTCCCGTGCCCACCAGCGAAACCCGACACCCTGGACCACCCCCGTGACCCGGTACGCCCGGCGTGTACTCAATCTTCCCTCTTCACGTGGTCGGAAGGCTCTGTCCGGAGACTACGGAGCCTGTTCAGAAATGCTGCCAGCTCCACCCCCCGGAATCGGGCGAGCTCGCCGATCTCGTGGGGGTGCACGATCCCGACCCCCGACGCGTCAATCTCCGCCATCAGCCGGGCGATTGCGGCCCCCATGGTGCGGTGGCCGTCGATCGCGTCGCGTCGGGCGTACGCCGCCGCATGGGCGAGAGCCCGTGTCTGGGCGTCCTCGACGACCTGCTCGACGGCCGCAAGGTCCACCAGGGTGGTGCCGAAGGATACACGATCGCGGGCCAATACCTGAATGGCCAGGTCACGCCGTCCTCGCCGGGGGTCGATGGACTCCGGTTGGGGCCGCCGATCCCTCGGGTGGTTCCAACTCCCCGGGCGGACACCGCGACGTGTGGGGACCGATTCGGCAATGGCGCGGGCCGCACCCGTCACGTCCTCGGGACCATAGTTCCGCATGGAGATGACCGTGTCGGCCACGTCGAAGTAATCCCCGGACCCGCCGATCACGATGACTGTCGAGATGCCCACCTTCCGATGAAGCACACGAACGCGGTCGATCAAGGGCGTGATGGGCTCCGCCCGATCCTCGATCAGCCGTTGCATTCGCGCGTCGCGGATCATGAAGTTGGTCGCGGACGTATCCTCATCCAGGAGGAGGGCGGTGGCCCCGGCCTCCTGGGCCTCCACGATAGCTGCCGCCTGTGACGTCGACCCGCTCGCGTTCTCGGTCCAGAAAGCCGTCGTATCTGTTCCATCCGGGAGGGTGCCGATGAGATTGGAGATGTCGGTTCCCGCCACCCTGCGCCCGTCCTCAGCCCGGACCTTCACCGCCGCGGGCACGGTCACTACACGTTCACGCCCATCGCCCGGCACGTGATCGTACACCCCGAATTGCAGCGCACGAAGGAGCGTCGACTTGCCATGATAGCCGCCCCCGACGATCAGGGTTACGCCCACCGGAATCCCCATGCCCCGGATCGCGCCGCCGTTGGGCGCGTGTAACGTCCGCCCGAGCGTGGGCGGGGATATGAAGGGGACCACGGCGTCCGACTCCAGCGGGGCGTCGTCAACCCCGGATCGCCGGGGCAGCACGGCCCCATCCGCCACGAACGCGATGAGCCCCGACTCGGTGAGCTGAGTGCGCAGCGAGACTGCGTCCTCGACGGCTTCCACGTGCGCCTGGAGCGCAGCGCCCTCCAGGGCACCGAAAAACAGTGACACGCAGGCGGCCTCCACCGCGGCGGTCACGAGGGCGGCCGCTTCCTCGCCGAGTATCCGCCGCCCCCGCGCAGGCAAACCGATCCGGAACCGTGCATTCACGCTTCCGTCCCTGGACAGCGAGACGCTGGTGCGATCCAGCACTTGTTGGCCCGGCTGCAACACGAAAATGCCCCCTGACTTGCCCGACCCGGCGCCGCGGGAACGCTCGACGGCCGCCTCCGCCAGGCGCCGGTTGAGGAAATCGGCGGTGGCGCGCC
>CAYXJH010000113.1:0-8911 GCA_964465415.1 uncultured Gemmatimonadaceae bacterium | reverse complement strand
CGGGCTCGGCGCCGGCCTCGTCGCCATGAACGCGGGCCTCGCGGCGGGCATGGTGGCGACGACTGCGTGCGGCAACCGCGGCGCCCAGCCCGGGGACGCGGCTGGCGAGCCGGTCACGACCGCATACGGCGAGGTACTGGAGCCCGCCTCCGCGGTCCAGCTCCGGGGTCGTATCACGGACGAAAACATCACCATCGAGCCGGTGCTGGAGTTCCGTGGGCGAACGCCCACCGCGCCGACGAATAGCGGCGCTCACAGGCTCCGGGGCGTCGACGACGCAGGGATGCCATTGTTCGATTTCCGATTCGACGGGACGCCGGTCGCCGACTTGCCCACCGGCCCGGAAGAACACTTCAATCTCGTCGTTGACGCAGGACCCGCAGCAGCGCTTCGACTGGCGGGAATCGAGCTCATCGCTGGCGACGGAAGGCGCGCCCACCGCAGCGCACGACTCTCCGGTACTGCGCTGACCGCTAGCCTCCGCGCGGACCGGGCGCTCAGTCTCGCCCGGATCGACAGCGAACGGGTCCGGCTGACCTGGAATGCGGAACAGTTCCCGCTGGTCACGGTGATCGATCCGGAGACGGGCCGAGTGCTCGCCATGGGACGGGACGGCACGGCCACGGTGGGCACGACCGGTGGCACCGTCCATGTCATCGTATCGGAGGGCGTCCGCAGCGCAACCCGCAGCGTCCCGGTGCCCTGAACAAAAAAAGCTTGACCTTTCGCCGTTCCTGTTCACAGGTTGACCCGTCACTTCCAGACGTTCGGCGACTCCCTTTTCCATTCCCGGAGGTACATTGATGCGGCGAGCTGCGAAGATCGCGGGCTATGCGGTGGGTGCGATCGCGATCATCCTGGTGGTCGGATTCGGTACGGCGTTCAGCGTGAGCGACCGCAAGCTGAAGGAGCGGTTCGACGTGGTGCTGACCACGGTCGCCGTCCCCACGGATGAGGCCGCCATTGCGTGGGGCGGCCATCTGGTCACCGCGGTGACCGGCTGCAAGGACTGCCACGGCCCCGACCTCTCCGGCACGGTGATGTCCGACGATCCGGTAGCGCTCATGTCGGCGCCGAACCTGACATCCGGGCGAGGAGGCATCGGTGGCGAGCTCACGGACGCGGACTGGGTCCGCGCGATCCGCCATGGCGTTCGCAGCGACGGCTCGTCCCTCCTCATCATGCCCAGCTATGCGTATGCCCGGCTCTCCGACCGCGACCTGGGCGCCATGGTGGCCTATCTGAAGCAGATCCCTGCGGTGGACAACGAGCTGCCGGCGTTCAGGCTGCGGCCGATGGGGCGGGCCCTCGTTGCCGCGGGGGCGTTCGACGAGGAGTTCGTCGCCAGGAAGATCGCCCCGGGCGCCCGCTATGACGAGGTCGAGGCGGGCCACACGCTGGAATATGGCGAGTATCTCTCCACCATCAGCGGATGCACGAGCTGCCACCGCCCCGACCTCAAGGGCGGACCATCGGGCCCTCCCGACGCGCCGCCCGCAGCCGACATCAGCCCCGCCGCGCTCGCGAGCTGGGACGATGCCGACTTCTTCCGCGCCATGCGGGAGGGCCGGCGGCCCGACGGCACGGAGATCAGCGAATACATGCCGTGGCCTGTCATGAGCAACATGACGGATGAGGAGCTCGGTGCCATCTGGCTCTACATCCAGAGCGTCCAGGGCGACTGACGGATCACAGCGCCGCCCTCGGCACGGACCGGCCGACGTAGATCTCGGTTTCGTAGAGCAGGTACACGTGACCAGCCGACTGGTGGGCCCGGAACAGACGTTCCAGGTCCTCCAGCATCACGGCCCTGCGCGGATCATTCGCCGCGGGCGTGTACGAGGATGAGAGAAGGCGGCCAGCGAGACCCTCCAGGTCGAGTGCCTGCCGGTTCTCGACGGAGTAGCGGTCGTACGGCCCGCCGAATAGCGCCGTGAACCGGTCCGCAGAGATTCGGTCATGACGCACGTTCTTGTAGTCGGTGCCATGGCGGACGAGGAGCGTTTCGTAGCCGCGCATGAAGTCGTCGGCGTTTGTCCGCCGGGTATTCCAAACGAGCACGATCCACCCCCCGGGGCGTAGAATCCTGGCGAACTCCCTGCCGGCGGCATCCGGGACGAACCAGTGAAACGCTTGTGCCGCGATGACCATGTCGACGCTGTCGGTGGCCAGGGTGGTGGCTTCCGCGGTCCCGTCGACGCTCCGGAACCCCTGCCAGTGGCCAAGCGCCTGCTCGGCCGCCGCCCGCATGTCGCCGTTCGGCTCGACGCCGAGCACGGCGTTTCCGTTCGCCAGGAACAACTCGGCCGATAGTCCCGTTCCCGAGCCGACGTCAGCGACGATCCACGTAGGCGCCAGGCCGATCTCCGCACGGAGGACGTCCAGCACCTGGAGCGGGTAACCCGGCCGGTAACGAACGTAGTCCCGGACACGGTCCGAAAACCGCTCCGTCGGGCTGACGTCTCCAGGCGACCGTGGCATGGGGCGAGTCGGCGTTCAGACCGTGGCGGACCCACGGGTGGACCGAGCGAGCAGTGCCCGGTACACCGCCAGGTGTGCATTCATCGCCACCTCCGTCTCGAACGTCTCCTTCACGTGCCGGAGCCCCGCTTCGCCCAGCACGCGCCAGCGATCGGCCTCGAGCAGGTATCGCAGGCCGTGGTCGAAGTCATCCCTGGCCGCGTGATAGCCGAACCGGGTCGCGAACCCGTCGGGGTCGACGGCGCTCAGGATCGCACACCGGTGCGCGGCGGCCTCGAGGAACGAGTTGGGCAGACCCTCCCGTGTGGCGGTGTTCACCATGATCCAGCTCTTGCCGAGGATCTCCGAGACCCGGTCGGACGCGAACTGGTCCAGGAACCCAGTCATCTCCAGATTCGTCAGGTGACCGAACCGGTCCCGGAGGTCCTGATCCCAACGCGGGTCTCGTGACTTCCCGACGGCGATGAAGTCGACTTCGGGGAACCGCTCGGCGAGCTCGAAGAAGAGCGTCGGCCGCTTTCGTCGATCCCAGCGCGCAAGGTAGCACACCGTCGGCCGATCGGCCTTCTCCACGGCGGCGGGGACGGAGACCGGCGTGGGCAGGAATCCGGGCTTGACGAGTGGGCGGTACATCCGCTGGACCTTAGGCACCAGGAAGTCGGCGGTGGTGAACAGGCCGTCCATCCTCCGGATCGCCCGCCTCACCAGCGGGTTGTTCTCGTAGAGGAAGTTATGGACGACCTGGAGCCGGTTCAGGGACGGGCGGGCGAACTCCATTCGCCAATCCCGGAGATCACGAGGATCGCGGACGGTGACCATGTGCTTCCGGTCCGGCATCGACCGGAGCGCGAGCCAGGTCGCCAGGGATGGCTCGCACGAGTGGTAGATGTCCGCGTCCGCCGCCCGGAGCAGGTCGGCTGCCTGCCAGGGCGCCGCTGGTGGAAACCCGAGGACGCGGATGCCGTCCAGGTCCTCCTCGGGGCGCTGGCCGTTTCGCCGCGGAACCACCGCCACCGCCTCGACTCCACGGGACACCAGCTCCCGGCCGATGGTCCTCGTCGCGCGACCGAAGCCCCCGAACTTCCCCCACGCGAAGATCTCGACACTGATCAGGCAGACCCTCACCAGGCGCCCTCCCGACCGCGATCTGGATGGGCGGCCCGGTCGGCAGCGTCCATCGCGTCAGCTGGCTCGCAGCGAGGAAACGTACACCTCGTCGTAGAGAATGGAGTACTTCCGCGCAACCACGTCCCAGCTGAAGCGCTCGTCCAGGCGCTCGCGACTCTTCGCGGCCAGCCGGGCGCACTCATCCCGATCCTTCACGAGCACCTCCAGCGCTTGCCTCAGCGCCGCGCTGCTTCCCGGCTCGACGAGCACGCTCGCGTCGCCGACCACCTCGGCGCACCCGGTGCCAGACGTGGTGATGATCGCATTCCCGGCGGCCATGGCTTCCAGCAGCGATATGGGGAAGTTCTCCGCTTCGGAAGGGAGCACGAAGATCCGTGACGTCTCATACAGGTCCTTCAGCTCCGCCGAGTCGTTCTCCATCCACCCGTGGAAGGTGACCGGCAGGCCGAGGCGTTGAGCGTGCGAGCGGAGCTCGTCCAGATACGGCCCATCGCCCACGATGGCGACCTCGCTCGTATTGTTTAGCTCGCTGAGCGCGGTCAGCAGGTGCTGCACGCCCTTGCGCCGGACCATGCGCGTGACAACGAGGATCCGATCCTGCTTGCTGCGGTCGGACCTGAGCCGATCGGTATCGAACCCGTTCGGTACGATCGTGATCGGAAGCGACGGATCCTGCTCCCGCATCAGTGCCGCCAGGGTCTCGCTCGGTGATGCGATCCGCCGCGCCCCGTGCGCGATTACGCGCCACAGCGGGGCCAGGAGCCGGTGCAGCAGGCGGAACCGGTCCGGATTGTAACCGGGCACGTCCGAGCCGTGGGTGGTCACGACGTAGGGGAGCCCGCGCAGTTTCCAGAGCGCGTAGGCAAGCAGTCCGTCCGGGAACAGGAAGTGGGTGTGATTGACCTGGAATTGCCTCGTTCGTGCCAGGCGCAACGCCTTCGGGAGCGCGGAGAACAGGTACGTGAGCATCTCGTGCGGGTGACAGACGGCCTCTCGCCGGCGCAGACAACGGACCCGGTGGACACGGATCCCGTCCACGACCTCCTCCGCGGGCAGCCCGCGGAATCCCATCGTGATCAGATCCACCTGGTACCCGCGTAATACGAGCGTCCGGGCAAGGCCCGCTACCACTTTGGCGCCGCCACCGCCGAGCGGTGGAAACTCGTAGCTCATCATGAGGATCGACCGGCAGCTCGACGAAGGGGCACGGGCGGTCCGGGTCGGTTCTGCGATCGCCGGAGAGGTTGGCATTTCGCTCTATGTCCAATCAAAGATAAAGGTTGTAAGGGCTTGATCTCGTCTATGGCACATCTCGCGCCAGCCCGGTGGATGGGGTGGTCGACGCGAGATGGCCTTTGAATTGCTTCCGAGGCCTCCCACTCGCCCGTCGAGACCGGGCCGGCGCGGGGCGACCCCGGCGAGGGGCCCGGTGGACCGATCGCGGACGAACGACGACTCCCTCAGGGCGTGGGACCCCAGGTGAAGAGAAAGGCGCACAAGGACGTGACCGGCCCATCGCCCCGGCGACCGCGGTGGGCACAAGTGGGCATCTTGGCATTGAAGGTCTCCGTGTCGTTCGCCCTCCTGGCGTACCTTCTCGCCCACGTACCGCTTGCGGAGATCGGGAGTGCGTTGTCGGGCGTTCAGCCCCTCTACCTGCTGCTGGGTTTGGCCGCCATCCCGGTCACCGGCCTGCTGGCCGCGGCGCAGCAGAAGGTGCTCACGGACGTCCAGGGCCTTCGCCTCTCGGTGGTCAAGATCGCGGAGATCAACCTGATCACGCGGTTCTACGGGCTCATACTCCCGGGAGCGGTGGCCGGGCTCATCCGCTGGCATCGGTTCGCCACGCCATCAAAACGGCCGGCCCAGGCGTTCGCCGCGGTCATATTCAACCGGGGACTCGACCTGATCGTCGTCGTGTCGCTGGGAGTCGTATTCTGGTTCTGGGCACGCCCGCCCGACGTCAGCCCGCTGGTGAGCCTGGCGCTGGTGGCGCTGCTGGCCGGCCTCCTCGTGGTTCAGGTCGCGATCTTCAACCGGCACGTCACGGCGTGGACCCGTCGACTCCTGGAAAGCCGTCGGACCCGCCTCGTTCCACGGATCATACGGGAGAAGGCGGCCAAGACCGTGACCGCCGCCGGTGTGTTCGACGGGTTGCCGAAGTCGAAAGTGGCGTACCTGATCGGGCTGGTCGTGACCCGGCAGCTGATCACGGTCCTCGTGCTCGTCTGGTTCGCCAGGGCCGTCGGCATCGACCTGCTCTTCGCGGTCGCCGGCTGGATCGAGGCGTTCCTGCACATCCTCCTCATGATTCCCGTCTCGGTCGCCGGTCTCGGCGTCCGCGAAGCGGGCCTCGTCGTCTCCCTCCAGGCCTACGGCGTCAATCCGGCCGACGCGCTGGCGCTTTCGATGCTACTTCTCGGCAAGAAGATCGTGCGAGCAGGATTCGGCGGCCTCCTGGAGCTCCGTCATGCGTTCCTCCGGCGCGAGGCGTCGAAGCCGAGCGTCCCGTTCTCCGGCGGGAGCCCGGCGGAGAGGAGCGGCTGAGCGTGGTGGACACCCGGCTCGTCATCGTGGAAGGGATCATTGGCTCGGGGAAGTCCACACTGAGCCGCTTCCTGACCCGGCAGATCGACCGGGCAGACAAGCCAGCGCAGCTGTTCGTCGCCGAATTCGTCCGACACGACTCGCCGGAGCGGAACCGCCCGGGGTTCATCTCGGTCGCCGAGCTGCTGGCGGGCACGAACCGGCAGGAGAATCCGACGGATGCGGCCCGCCCGCTCCGCGCCCGGTGCGACAGCTGGCGCACGTTCTGGGACACAGCAACCCCGGACGCGATCGCCGACCGGGCGGTGCGCAACTGGCGCGAGTTCGTCGATCAGGCTGGAAGTTCGGAAACGGTCAACGTCTTCGACGGCCAGTTCTTCAACGGCGATGTCACCGCGTTGATGCTCCTGGACGAGCCCCACGCCCGACTCGAGGCGTTCCAGGACCGGATCGTCCGAACGGCGGCACCGCTCCGGCCGGTCCTGATCTACCTCCGCCCGGCCGATGTCTCCGCTACCTTGAACCGGGCGGTGGAACTGCGTGGCCAAAGCTGGGTGCAGGCGCAATCAGGGAAGTTGGAGGCCCCGTATTGCCGCCGGCGCGGGCTGACCGGTATCGACGGCTGGATCGCGCTGTACGAGGCCTATCGCCGGACGACGGACCAGCTCTTCGAATCCGCCGCCGTGCCGAAGACCAGGATCGACGTCTCCCCCGACAGCTGGCGTGAGGGCGAGGCGCAGGCCCTCGCCTTCCTGTCCCTCGGCCGCCGGTTCGACCTGGGCTTCGAGGTCTGGCGACATACGCGGCGCGCGATCGAGCAGGTCGGCGCCAGGAGTTGACGGCGCCGCGGACCCCGCAGGCTCACGAGTCGTCCACCGGGGCGTCCGGGATCGCGCCCCCGGCCACACCGCGTGTGCGATGGTGCTCCGGCAACCCGGGCTCCACGTGGACCAGCACGTTGACCACCTCCGGGTGCCGCGATCGGATCCGCCGCTTGACCCGTTGCGCCACCTCATGGGCCTCCGTGACGTTGAGCGTGGGCGGCACCAGGAGGTGGAAGTCGACCGCGATCATATCCCCCACCCTGCGCGCGCGGAAGTCGTGATAGGCCAGCGCGGCCGGCTCCTCCAGGACGTGCTCCCGCAGATCGTCGATCACCGCTCGGCCCGGCGCGGCATCCATCAGGTCGTCGATCGCCTGACGGATGAGCCGAACGCCCTCCCGGCCGAGGTAGGCGCCGATCAGGACAGCGATCAGCGTATCGAGAAACGCCCACGTGCTGCCGAACAGGATTGCCGCTCCGATCCCTGCGGCTGCGAGCAGCGAGGAGAGGCTGTCGGTGCGGTGGTGCCACGCGTTGGCGATCAGCATCTGGGAGTTCAGCCGCACCCCGACCCTGCGCGTACGCTGGAAGAGGAACTCCTTGACCGCAATGGAGGCGAGGGCCACGGCG
The DNA here is from genome assembly GCA_964465415.1 of uncultured Gemmatimonadaceae bacterium. Taxonomy (GTDB): domain Bacteria; phylum Gemmatimonadota; class Gemmatimonadetes; order Longimicrobiales; family RSA9; genus SLCC01. The sequence continues at coordinate 1,302 of CAYXJH010000113.1, read as the reverse complement.
AGGGTGGGCCAGTGGGGGATCGCTGGGTCACCGATTCGCAGCGCCCGCACGCTATCGGCGATCAGCAAGACACAGAAAAGGAGCAGCGACGAGGCGATGAAGAGCGTCACGAGGTTCGCCGCCTTGTGGTGCCCGTAGGGATGACCGGCGTCCGCTGGCCGGGCGGCCATTGTCATTCCGAAGAGGACCGCCGCGTCTGAAGCCAGGTCGGTCAGGCTGTGGAGCCCATCGGCGAGCAGGGCGCGCGACTGGCCGAAGTAGCCGACCGCCGCCTTCGTGAGCCCGAGCAGGATGTTCAGCCCCACGCTGAGCCAGGTTACAGCCCGACCGCCCTCGTATGGGTCCATCATGGCACGTGCCCGGTCCTGCTGGAACGTGATCCCAGTCGGCTACCGGGATCGCTCGCTTCCCGTGGCAACGGTTCCGGAAGGTGCCGTACCGGGAACCATCGCCGTCATGTGATCCACCACCCGCTCCGCCAGCCACTCGCGAACCGCCTCGCTATAATGCAAGTGGTCTCCTATGTGAAGCTCGTCGGTCCGCCATGTCAGGCCGTCGTCATCCGATGTGTGGGCGGCCAGGTCGATGAGCTTGGCTCCCCGGTTGAGCGCCAGGTTCCGGATCCCCTGATTGAGCGCGGGGAAGTCTGCGCCGAACGGTGCCGGCACCGGTGGCAACGTCGTGATGAGGAAGTGCGCCGGATCCAGGCCCGAGGCGATCCAGCTATCCACCATCCATTGAAGGTTTTGCAGCGTCTGGGCCGTCGTGATCCCGCTCGGCGGATCGTTGGTGCCCATGGAAACGTACGCGAAATCGTTCGGGCCCGGTACGAAGCCGTTGACCCGGGCAAGGGGGCCGTCGGGATAGACTTCGTTCACGGGCTCGCCACCATCCCACTCGGGTACGCCGATCCCCAGGACCTCAGCTTCGAACCGGGCGATCCCGTGGACCCTCGTGCGGGCCTGGGGCGATCCGGAGCTGTGCCGGTCCGGGCCGCCGAACGTGGATCCTCCGGTCGTGGTGCCACCGATGCCATGGTTCACGACCGTGATCGGATTCGTCCTCGCCGCCTGCCATGCCGCCTCGATCTTGCCCGCCAGCTGGCGCGGGTCGTGAGGATCGGTCGGCGCCAGACGACCCGGTACCTTGGAAATGTACGAGCGCGCCACCATTTCCGGCGTGTTCCCAACCCAGCCGTTGTCCGTGTTGGAGTCGCCGAACGTCACGATCCGGACCACGTCAGGCTGCGGCGGCGCGCTCACGCTCACGGATTGCTCCGCCGTGCCCGTGTCGCCGTCCTTG
>CAYXJH010000112.1:0-8947 GCA_964465415.1 uncultured Gemmatimonadaceae bacterium | reverse complement strand
TGCCACCGGCCACGCCCTGGCTGGACGACGTGCCCGCCGCCATGCCCCGGGCCAGTCTCGAGCCGGACGCCGGGACCGGCGCCACCGTTGTCCACATGGCTCCCGGGAACGGGGTCACGCCACGATGGTGGGTGGTGCGGGCGCGGCACGGCGATGCCTGGTCGCTGGACGTGCTGCCGGGCGTGCAGGAATCGGTGACGCTGACCGGTGCCGGCTCCCCCCGTGAAGTGGCGATATCGGCCGTGAACCGGGTCGGCATCGAAGGACCCGTCCAGCGGCTCCGACCCGAACCGCCGCCTCCGGAGACGGCGCCGCAGGGAGTGACCGCGGAAGAAGCCAGCCCGGCCGACGAGTGGGTCGAGCGCACTCTCGCCCGGTTGACCCTCCGCCAGAAGGTCGGCCAGCTGGTGGTGCCGTGGCTGGGCGGCGACTACATGCCGCTGGACGGCGACGCCTTCGACCGCCTCCGGAGCTGGGTCGTGGACGAGGGGATCGGCGGATTCGTCGTCTCCATTGGCGCGCCCATGGACGTGGCGGCGAAGCTGAACACGCTCCAGGAGCTGGCCAATGTGCCGCTCCTGGTGGCGGCCGACATGGAGCACGGGCCCGGCCAGCGGCTCCGGGGCGGAACGGTTATGCCATGGGGCCTCGAGCTGGGTGGCGGTACAGCCTTCCCGCCGGTCATGGGCATCGGCGCCACCGGTGACGAGCGGCTGGCCTATGAGATGGGCCGCATCACCGCCCTGGAGGCGCGCGCGGTGGGGATCCACATGATCTACGGGCCCGTGGTCGACGTGAACAACAATCCGGACAACCCGATCATCAACACGCGCAGCTACGGCGAGGATCCGGAAGCCGTGGCGCGTATGGCGGTCGCGCACATGCGGGGCATGCAGGAGCACGGGGTGATCGCTACCGCGAAGCACTTCCCGGGTCATGGCGACACGGACGTCGACTCCCACATAGCCCTGCCGGTCATCCCCCACGACCGGGCCCGGGCCGACACGCTGGAGCTGATCCCGTTCCGGGCGACCATCGACGCGGGCATCGGCGCGGTCATGAGCGCCCATATCGCGTTCCCATCGCTGACCGGCGACTCCGTCCCGGCCACGCTCCAGCCCCGGATCCTGACCGGCCTACTGCGGGACGAGCTGGGATTCGAGGGGATCACGGTCACCGACGCCCTGGACATGGGCGGAATCGTCACTGAATACGGCCGGGAGGACGCGGCGATCCAGTCGCTCCACGCCGGGGCCGACATCCTCCTCATGCCGCCGGACGTGCGCACGGCCATCGATGCCGTCGTTGCGGCCGTGGAGCGGGGTGAGGTATCGGAGGAGCGGATCGAGTATTCGGTCCGCAAGCTGCTCCGGGCCAAGGCCGGCCTGGACCTGCACCGGCAACGCACGGTGAGCCTCGACGCAGTGCCAGGCACGGTCGCCGTCCGTGCCCACCAGACGATCGCCCAGGAGGCGGCCGAGCGGTCCATCACGCTGGTACGGAACCGTGACGGGATTTTCCCCGCTCGACCGGCCGAGGATCTCCGGGTCCTGACCATCGTGTACGCGGATGACCCCGACCCGTTGGCAGGGCGAACCTTCCGTCGCGCGCTCGAGGCACGGTTCCCGGCCATGGACTACGCTCTCGTCAACGAGGAGACCTCGTCGGAGCGGCTCCGGGCACTCGTTGCCGCCGCGGACACGGCGGACCTGATCATCTTCGCGCCGTTCGTACGGGTGCTCGCCTGGAAGGGCGATGTCGCCATCGCCGAACCCATCACCGCGATGGTCCGTCAGCTGGCGGCTCGCCGGCCTACCGCCGTCGTGGCGTTCGGCAACCCGTACCTGCTGACGGAGTTCCCGGACGTCGGGACTTACATGCTGGCGTGGGGGCCGGAGAACGTGCTCCAGACGGCGGCGGCCCGGGCGATCGCGGGGGAGATCCCCATCACGGGCACGCTGCCCATCGCGATCCCACCCTACCACGGGGTGGGCGAGGCCATTCGGCTGGAGGCGACCCGGACGGCCACGCCGGAGCGGTAGGCCCGCGGGTCGATCACGGGCGCCGAACGCACTTCGCCCCCGACCATCCTCCCTCCGGGGAGGGGGTGGTCGGGGGCGAAGTCATCCGCCGACATCTCAGCGGGTGCCCGATCCTGCTACGCCTGGGGGCACAGCCCCGCCCCCGTGGGCGCATTCGTGTTGCGATCACACTCCGTGACGGGGATGGGCATGAACTGATACTTCACCGGCTCCCCGAAGCGCCGCAGGTCCGACCACCGCACACCCTGTAGATACAGCTCATACCGGCGCTCCAGGAGGATCGCGTCCAGGACATCGGCCTGGGTCGGCAGGTCCGTGGCGTCCAGCGCCGGGAGACACGCGGCGGGCTCGGGAAGCGCCGGGTCGCACTGTGTGCGCACCTCGTTCAGAGCCGCCCGCGCCTGCGGGAGGTTGTTCTGCCTGGCATGAACCTCCGCCATGATCAACCGCATCTCGCCAGGCAGGTAGACCGGATAGCTGTCCGTCCGATCCATGTAACGGGCGACGTGATCCAGCTCGGGCCGCACCGCCCCCGGCAACGTGTCGGGCGCCACCCAGTACTCGACCCGCTGGTCACCCGGCTGGGCATCCATGCGGAGATCCTGCCGCGCCCGCAGCTGGAAGGCGTTACCCGAGTTGTACCACATGTTCCAGAGCGGATTCGCGTCCAGCGCGCCGAACCGGAACTCGGAGAACACGCCGAGGTTGACGCGACCGGCCGCGGCCATCGCCAGGTCGTAGTCCTCGGACATGAGGGCGAACCGGGCGATCATGGCGTCGATGCTATTCTGGAGGTCGAAGCCGGGCGCGATGACCTGGTTGAAGAACTCCCCGGGCGGCGGGTTCGAGATCAGGTGCTGCCTCGCCTCCTCGAGCAGGCCAAGCGCGGTGGCGACGACCTGGTCCCGGGACTCGAACTGCGGATGCGGGACGTTGGGCCCGACCTGGATCGGCGCGGACGGATAGATCTGGTAGATCTGCCCGAACGCCAGGCCCTTGTAGAACTTCCCGAGGGCGAGCAGCCCCGCGGTGTAGCCGGGCCCGAAGCCAACGTTCCCGGCGTTGTCGATGAGCACGTCCGCTACGCGGATCACCCGGTACATCGAGCTCCACGTGTTGGTGGAGGCGCCCTCGTTGTAGAGGATCTCATCCCCCCGATCGGCTCTCTGGAAGCCGTCGAAGGTGGCGAACCCGGCACCCAGCTCATCGGTGACGAGACCGACGGTGTAGACCGGGTCCACGAACGCGTTGCTGTAGTCCGCCTGGAGGCCGACCGCCACCTGCCGGATGCCCGGCGCGGTGCTCACCGCCTCCACTTCCGTGGGATTGTTCGGGTCGGTCACGTCCATGTCGCATGCCGCCAGCGCAAGCGCGGCGAGCAGCGGCAGGCCAAGAAATCTCTTGTTATACATGATCTATGGCTCCTGTCGTAGTCGTCGCCGCTCAGTAGTTGATCCGGACACCGAACGAGAACTCGCGCGCGTTCGGGTAGACCGCGAAGTCGGTTCCCCGCTCCACCGTGCTCAGTCCGAACATGTTGATCTCGGGGTCGTAGCCGGTGTAGTCGGTCCAGGTGTGCAGGTTCCGACCCATGACTTCGAGCTGCACTCCACCCGCGCCGATCCGCTGCGCGATGGTGTCCGGCACACGGTACCGGGCGGTGAGCTCGCGGAGCTTCACGAAGCTGGCGTCCTCCAGGTACGCCTCCCAGATGCTCTGGATACGAGCCCGCTCCGGCTGCGTGATCTCGCCCCTAAGGAGCCGGTCGTAGAGCGGGCCGGCGCCGAAGATGTCCATGATCCGCTGGCCCTGATTCCAGATCTCGTGGCCGAACTGGCCATCCAGCAGAACGGCCAGGGTGAGGTTGTTGCCGATGTCGAACGAGTTGCGCAGAGATGCGGTGTAGCTGGGCCAGGGGTTGCCGACGATGAGGTTCTGGAAGTTGCCGTCCGCGTCGGTATTGCGGACCGGTCCAACGTCATCGAACAGGATGTTCCCCTGCGCGTCCCGGGCATAGGCGGCCATGTAGTGGACGCCCAGCGCATACCCTTCCTGCACCCGGTTGGTGTATCCGGCCGTGAACGGGTCGCCCTCCAGCTCTTCGATCCGGTTACGGTTCCTGGAGTAGATCGCCGTGGACGTCCACCGGAAGTTCTCGCGGTTGATGTTGACCGTGTTGATCTCGGCCTCGATGCCACGGTTGCTGAGCGAGCCCACGTTGTCCAGGATGCTGCTGACGCCCGTGCTGGCGGCGAACACCCGCGACAGCAGGAGGTCCTCCGTCAGCTGGTCGTAGTACGTGAAGCTCAGGCCGAACCGGTCGCCGGCCGAGGTGATGTCGATCCCCGTCTCGAACTCCCGCTGCCGTTCCGGCCGAAGCTGAGGGTTCCCACCCGCCGCCAGGGGCACCAGGCCCAGGCGATCGATATTGATGCTGGTGCCGAAGCGTGCTTCACGCGTGTAAGCGTGGGTCAGTGGCGGCTGGTTGCCCGCGTAGCCCAGCGCGGCGCGGAGACGAACCTGGCCGAACCAGTCGCCCATCGCGGACTGGTCGAAGAACGGTTCCTCCGAAAGCACATAGCTGCCCGCGATCTTGGGGAAGAGCTGCCAGCGTTCGTCGGCGCCGAACGTGGACGACCCGTCCATCCGGAGCGCGCCGGTCAGGTACAGCCGCTCGTGCAATGCGATCTGCTGCTGGCCGAAGTATCCGACGGTGACCAGCTCGGTGCGGGACTGGGACGCCGCCTGGATCGCGCCGCGCACGAAGCGCGTCAGCGGCGTGATGTCGGTGGCCGATGCGTTCAGCTGGTCCACCCGCTGGTACGTGTGATTCATCCCGGCCGACGTCGTCATCCGGATCGCGTCGGCGGGCTGCCAGGACAGGTTGGCGACCAGGTCATTGTTGACCAGCATGTTGGCCCGGTTGGCCGACACGGTCCGACCCTCCGGCACCCATGCCGACTCCCGCGGTATGGACTGCCGGGTCTCCATGTTGTACGAGTCGTACCCGAGCCGGTACTCGATGCCCAGGTCCTGGATCGGTGTAGCCCGCGCCTGGAAGGATCCGACGAAGCGATCGACCGACTGCGGCAGGATCCAGTCCCGGACCACGACGAGCGGGTTGGGGAACGTGGTCTGCTGCACCACGTAGTCACCGGTCTCGGGGTTGATCTCACCGAGGTTGACCGTGGTGGGCGTGAACATGACCGCCGTCAACAGCCCGCCCTCGCCCTGCTCGCCGCTGATCACCAGGTCGCTGTTGCTGCGGATGTAGTTGGCGCCCGCCGACAGCGTGAGCCACGTGCCGATGTCGTGGTCCAGGTTGAGGCGCGCGTTCAGCTTGTCGTGTGCCGATCCGATCATGATCCCGTCCTGCTGCGTGAACGCCGCGGACAGGTAATAGCGCGTGTCCTGCGACCCGCCGGACACCGACACGTGGGAGTCCGAGCCCCAGCCGTCCCGGAAGACCAGGTTCTGCGGGTCGAAGCGGTTCACTGGAGTGGTGGAGACCTGTTGACCGTCCACGAGCTCCAGCGTCAGGGGCGTCATGGCGAAGTCGATCCGCGTGGGCAGATCCTGGCGCGTGGCGCGCGTTGACGCGGTGACCCGCGTCTCGCCGGCCCTGCCACGGCGCGTGAAGATCTGGACGACGCCGTTATTGGCCCGCGAGCCGTACAGCGCCGCGGCGGCCGCGCCCTTGATGATCTCGACGCGCTCGATGTCGTCCGGGTCCAGGTCCGCGAGCCGGTTGATGGGGTTGGACCGGTACCCGACGTTGATCTGCTGGGACGCGTTGTTGTCGATGATCACGCCATCGACGATGAACAACGGCTCCGCACCTCCCGTGATAGAGCTGGTCCCGCGCAGCCGGATCGAGATGCCGCCGCCCGGGGTCCCCGTGTTGGAGGTGATGAGCGCGCCGGACACCTTGCCCTGGAGCGCCTGGTCGATCGTGATGGCTGGCGCTTCCTCGAGCTGGCGCTGGCTCACGGTGGAAACCGTGTTGCCGATGGCTCGCCGGGTCGTCGGGCCCGCGGTGCCGGTGACGATGATCTCGTCCAGCTCCAGCGCCGACTCGGCCATCTGGATCTCACCGAGCGTGATCGTCGGGTCAGCCCCGAAGTCGACGGACTGGGTGACGGCCCGGCGACCGATGTGGGAAAAGACCACGTCGTAGGAGCCGGGGGTCACGTTGGCCCGCAGCATGAACCGGCCGTTGGAGTCGCTCAGGGTCCCGAACCCGGTGCCTCGGACCTGGATCTGGACCCCCGCGATGGGACCGCCCGTGGTGGCATCCACGACGGAGCCCTGAACCGTGTACTGTGTCTGGGCGTGTGCCGGCAGCGCCAATCCGGCTGTGAGAACGGCCGTAGCCATGGCGCCGGCTAACGTTCGAAACCTCATAGTCCTCCTCCTCCTCCTGCGTGACCGAAATGCCGTACGTGTCGATGCTACTTCCCCCCAGTGGTCGCACTACGGGGACGCGGACACGGTAACCCCCCAACGTTGTTCGGGCAACGCGTTGCGACCCGGGTGCTACCTCAGCCTGTGGATCAGGACGGCGGCGCGTGTCGCGGATTTCGGCAGCGACTCCAGGTCGATGGTCTCGTCGGGCGAGTGAGCCCCGGTGCCCTCCACTCCCAGCCCGCCCAGTGCGCCGATGGCCACGTGGGCAGCGGCGAACGAAAGATCCGACGCGCCCCGGCGGCCCGGGTCGAACTCCAGCACCGGCCCGTACCCCAGGTCCTGGCTCGCCCGGTCGTACAGGGCGAGGAGCGCCCGGTTGCCGGCCGTGGGCGGCATGCCGGGGTACCCGTCGGTGAACGTGATCTCCGCGGACGTCCTCGGCAGGTGACGTACCACGATCTCGCGCATGCGAGCGCGCGCGCTCTCGAGTTGCTCGTCCGAGATGGTGCGGAGGCCGCCGTGCACGATGGCCCGGCCCGCGACGATATTGGTCTTCGACGCCGCCGTCCCGCTCACCGAGCCCGGGTCGTAGCCCACGTCGGTCCCGCCCACGATCACCGCGGGATTGAACGTAAGGTACTGCTCGCCCACCAGCTCGTCGTAGAACGCGGCGAGGATCCTCGCCGCCTCGAACACCGCCCCCGCGCCCGTGCCTTCCGAGAAGATGCCGGACGAGTGGGCGGTCCGCCCCTCCACGGTCAGCAGCCAGCCACTTGAGCCACGGCGGGCCGTCGTGCCGTAGTCGTGGGTGGACGTGCCGATCCCTGTCTCGAACTCCAGCGCGACATCGCTCGCGCGCGCCATCTCGACGAACTCGCGCCTGGCTTCCTCCACCGGCCGACCCAGCGATTCCTCGTCGCCGGTGAAGATCACCCGGATCGTCCGGCCCTCCAGCGCGCCCGCGTGGTGGAGGGCCCGCAACGCCATGATCATGGCCGCGTTGCCGCCCTTCATGTCGTTCACGCCCGGACCGCGCCCCGTGGTGCCATCCCGCTCGAACCAGCCGTCGCCCTCGTCCACGGTGTCCAGGTGGCCGATCAGCAGGACGCGCTTGCCCACCGGGCCGGTCCGGCTTGCGACCAGGTGGCCGGCACGACCCACGTGTGTCTGGGGGATCCACTCGACATCGAACCCGAGCCGCTCCAGCTCCGGCGCCAGAACGTCGGCGACCTGGCGCACGCCCTCGTGGCGGTGGGTGCCGCTCCCGATCTCGACCTGGCGGACCAGGAGGTCGATGGCCTCCCCGTTGTGCGCATGGACGTAGTCGACCATCCGCTGCTCCGTATCGTCGACCTGCGCGACGAGGGGCGCGACGAGGAGGAGCGCGGCGATGACGGCGGCGAGTCTGGGCATGGGCGTTCGCTCGGTTGCGTGTTCGAGATATCCGGGGAAGGTAGGGGGTCGGGGGGGGGTCGGGGGAGTGGGAGGTCGTGAGGCGTGGGCCGGGGTGGTCGGCTGGCCCTGCTGGGGGGCGGACTGCGGGTCGGGGTGGGGGTGGGGGGTTCGTGGGAGCGTCACAAATCCGGGTGGTGGATGGTGGCGCGGCCGGAAGTCAGGTCGGTTATGGCGGTCGTGAAGCGGTCCAGCGTGTCGGCGGGGACGTCGAGGTCGAGCCGGACGGTTTCGGAATAGGTCTCGGCGCGGATGGTAGCGTCCAGGTCCTGAGTGAGGCGGCGTACGGGTTCGAGCGCGGAGTACTCGAACTGGACCTGCAGGGGGACGCGCTCCACGCGGTCGGCGCGAGGTAGCGAGTCCAGAGCCAGCTTCACCCCGCCCGAGTAGGCGCGCTGCAATCCGCCCTTGCCGAGCTTGACGCCACCATAGTAACGCGTCACGACCGCGGCGACGTCGCCCACGCCGGAATGGAGCAGGGCTTCCAGGATCGGGCGACCGGCGGTGCCGTGGGGCTCTCCGTCATCGCTCATGCCGACGGCAGCGGAAGATCCGGGCGGGCCGATGACGAAGGCCCAGCAGTTGTGGGTGGCGTCGGGGAACTCCGCGCGAATCGCACCGATGAACGCGTGAGCCGCGTCCGGATCGGGCGCGGGTGCCACGGTCGTGACAAAGCGGCTCCGGCGGATGGACTCCTCCACCCGGTGGCGGGACGCGGGGATGGGGTATCGTTGCATGCGTGGGCGACGGGTCACGGTGACGCCATGCTGGTCTCTCGTTCCCGGCAAGGAATGGACGACGAACCGACGGGCCCGTCAACCGCGAACCCGGCCGATGGGTGGCATCCATCCAGGTGGAGGGGCGGCCCCCATACTGGCACCGGCGGGTACGTCCCCCGTACATTCTCGCGCCCCGAACCACCGTCCACACGCGAGCGATCCGACATGACCCGACCCCGAGCCGGCGACTTCCGCGTGGCGCTCGTGGCGAGCCTGCTGGCCGCCGCCCACGCTCTCGCCCCCGTCTCCACGGCCGCACAGCAGCCG
>CAYXJH010000111.1:0-9081 GCA_964465415.1 uncultured Gemmatimonadaceae bacterium | reverse complement strand
ATTGGCGAGGCAGCCCGGGCTGAAGCACCTGGTGGTGTTGACGCGCGGCGTGATCCCGAGCTCGACCGGCTCATGGGTCAGCTCGACCGCGCCCTCGCCGGGCAGTGCTCGGTCGGGTTCGTGGCCGGTGAGGCTGGCGCGGGCAAGACGGCGCTGCTCGACGGCTTCGCGCAAGTCGCGCAGGCACGCTATGGCGACCTCATCGTGGCCACGGGCGACTGCAACGCGCAGACGGGCGCCGGCGATCCGTACCTGCCCTTCCGCGAGGTGCTCGGCCTCCTGACCGGAGACGTGGATGCGCGACTCGCACAGGGGCGCCTCACGGAAGAGGGCGCCGGACGATTGCGGGACTTCCTCCGTCTGTCCGGGGAGTCATTGGTGGAGAGCGGCCCGGACCTGGTGGGCATCTTCGTTCCCGGCGGCTCGCTGCTCGCCCGGCTCGGCGGAAAGCTGGCGCGGAGGCTCCCCTGGGTCGATCGCATGGCGGAGCTGGTGGAGCGCAAGGAAGTCCGGCGGATGTTGCAGGACGGCGGGTTGGAGCAGAGCCACATCTTCGAGCAGTATACGAACGTGCTGCGCGCCATGTCGGCGCATCGCCCGCTGGTACTGATCCTCGACGACCTGCAATGGGGCGACGCCGGGTCCATCGCCCTTTTCTTCCACCTCGCCCGACGCCTCGGCGAGAGCCGCGTGCTCCTCGTGGGCGCCTACCGGCCGGACGACGTGGCGCTGGGCCGGGGCGAAGCGCGACACCCGCTGGACCCGGTCCTGAACGAGGTCGCCCGTTACTTCGGGGACGTGATCGTTGACCTGGGCCACGCCCAGGAGCGAGACGGCGCTCGTCTCACCGACGCGTTCATCGACGCCCAGCCCAACCGACTGGATACGACGTTCCGCGCGGCGCTGCACCGCCATACACGCGGTCACCCGCTCTTCACGCTGGAATTGATCCGCCACCTTCAGGATCAGGGCGCCGTACGCAGGGACGGGGATGGCTACCTGGTCACGACCGGCGCCATCGACTGGGGAACGCTGCCCCCGCGGGTCGAAGGCGTGATCGCCGAGCGTGTGGGCCGCCTGCCAGACGATCTGGGGCGGATTCTCGCCATCGCGGCTGTGGAGGGCGAGTCGTTCACCGCGGAAGTGGTGGCCCGGGCCTCGGGTACGGAGGCGCGGGATGTGGTCCGGATGCTGGGCTTGCTGGACCAGCGTCACGGGCTCGTGACCCCGCTCGGCACTCGCCGCCTGAATGGTCGGCGGGAGTCGTCGTACGCGTTCCGACACAACCTTGTCCAGAAATACGTGTACGCGTCGCTGGACCCAGTCGATTGCTCCTACCTGCACGAGGACGTGGGCACGGCGCTGGAGGAGCTGTATCGGGACCACATCGGCGAGGTATCCGTCCGGTTGGTCCGTCACTTCGAGGGAGCCGGCGACGATGCCCGAGCGGCGGACTACCTCCGGAAGGCGGGGGACCAGGCGCTTCGCGCTTTCGCCAACTCCGAGGCTCGGAGCCATTTCGAGCGGGCCCGGAGCCTCCTGGAGGGACTGCACGCCCGGGATGCCGATTCCTGGGCGGCTGCGTTGCGGGGGGTCCACGAGGATCTCGCGGACCTGCTGGCCCTGGGAAGCGAGCGGGCACAGGCGCGCACCGCCTACGCCGCCGCCCTCGCCCTGACGCCGGAAGCGGACCAGGTCGACAGGGCTCGACTGGAGCGCAAGTGTGGCAGGACGTGGGAGATGGAGAGGCTAGGCGAGGCAGTCGCCCACTTCGACGCCGCGAGCCTGGCGCTGGGCGATCCGTTGCCGGACCGCGATCCCGTGTGGTGGCGGGAATGGACTCAGCTCCAGCTCGTCCGTCTGTCATCCTATTACTTCTCCGGCGACACCGAGCGCCTCGCCGCGCACAGGCACAAGATCCAGGAGCTAATCGAGGCTCATGGCACACCATCCCAGCAGGTCGCACTGCTCCAGACCGACGTGATGAGCCGGTTGCGCCACGAGCGGTACAGGCTCTCTGCTGCCACCGTCGAGGTGGCCCGCGCCTGCGCGGCCGCGGCCATGGAGCTGGACGACCCCGGCGAACGGAACATGGGGCGGTTCCAGCTCGGGCTGTGCCTGCTCTGGCACGGCGAGGTCGAGGCGGCCGAGCGAGAGCTCGTCGAAGTCCTGGATCAGACTCGTCGCCACGGTGACCTGCGCCTCCAGACGATGGCGGCCACGTACCTGACATTCGCGGCAAGGATGAAGGGGGACGTCCGACAGGCACGGAGCCGCGCCGCCACGGCCCTCGAGGCGGCCCGGGCGGCTCGGCTCGACGTCTACATCGCCAGCGCGCGCATGCACCTGGCGTGGGCGGCCCTCCGTGACGGGGACGAGGCCACCGCGGACGAGCTGGCGGCGGGATCGCTGGAAGCCTGGCAGCGCAGCCCCGTCACCATCCCCTGGGTGCCCTGGGCAGCGTTACCGCTGATCGCGCTGCGCGTCGGGAGCGGCCGGTTCGCGGAGGCGATCGAGATTGCCCGAACCATCTCCGGGCCCGGCCAGCAGCCACTCCCCGACGATGTGCGTCGCGTGCTGGAGGCAAGCATCGACACATGGGACGCCGGCGACGAGGCAGCCGCGGTCGAGGCGCTCCAGGCTGCGCTGGGTCCCGCGCGCCGCCACCGGTACGTGTGAGCCCACCGCAACCTGGCGCTCGAGCGCGATCACCGTGGCGAGAGGACGGCGAACAGCAGCAGCCCCGCCCCGATCAGCATCGCCGCGGTGATCGCGCCGATCACCCACGGCGAGAACCCGGTCACCCCTTCGTTCCGCAGCTTTCGGAACGTGCCACGGTAGCCGACGAAGCCGATCACGAAGATCGCGGCGCCCGCCAGGAGCAGGAGGCTGCTGCCGCCCAGCACCACCCACCGGGGCCGCAGCTCGCCCAGCAGCTGCGCCGCTGCGAAGCCTACCGCGACGGAGGCCAGCCCGGTACGGAGCCAGGCCGCGAATGTGCGCTGCTTGGCGAGCAGCGTGCGCTCCTTCGCCCAGTCCGTGCGTTCCTCCGCCAGATCCTGACGCCCGCCGGCGTCCGACCCGGAGTCGCCCCCGGAACGTCTTTCGTGCTCCGCCGCCATGAGTCGTTTCCCGGTGTTGTGACGCGGCCGCCAACCACTCCGGCATCATTCGATAGTAGCACCCGACGCGCAAGCGGGCAGACAGCCCGGTAACGCGACGCGAAATGATGCTTGCATTCTGATACCGCGCCGATGAAATTGTGGTTGCAGACTATACTCCCCGGCGCTGACCGAGTCTCCTACCTCTCCTCAGCCCCGCGGAGCGCACTGCCACTCCTGCCGTTCTGGCGATATAGGGGACTCCCATGCGCAGTGGTCACGTGCGGGCCGCGCGAAACATCGGCTGCATCGGGCTGCTCGCCGCGACCCTGAGCTGCCTATCGGACAAGGACCCTGCCTCGCCCGACATCTTCCCGGACGACCCGGACGAAATCGTTTCTGTGTCAAGCGAAGGCGTTGCCATTGCGTTCGTCGCGGCGACCCACGGCTACGCGAACAGCGGCACCACCCTGACGCTGGCCCGGCCGAGCGGGGTCGCGGCCGGCGATGTCATGATCGCGCAGATCATCACTGAGGGCTCGGCAGGGGTAAGTACGTTGAGCGGCTGGACGCTGGTCCGGGCGGACCACGACGGCGTGAATGCGAACGCGTACGTCTTCTGGAGGCGGGCGACATCGTCCGAGCCGACCGGGTACGCCTGGCGCGCCTCCGGGGGGACGCGGAGCGCAGGAGGCATCGTCGCGTATCGCAACGTGAGCCCGGACGGTGATCCCGTGGACGTGCACGGGGGTCAGATGACAGCCGGCAGCGCGGACATCGTTGCGCCCTCCATCACGGCGACCGCGGCAAACGCATACCTGGTCACGGTCTTCAGCGCGGTCAGTGAAAGGCGCGAGACCACCCTCTCCTTCCTTCCACCGGCGGCAATGGTGGAGCGGTATGATGTGTCCAGCCAGAGCGGCAACGGCAACTTCCGGAACGTGGTGGCGATGCACGCCTCGGCGCCGCTGAGCGTGGCGGGATCCACCGGCCAGCGTATCGCGCGGCTGAGCCAGCCCCGCTCCGGCTGGGGTCAGGCCATCGTCCTCAGGCCCGCGACGGCCGGGCCCGTGGAGCCGCCGCCACCGGGGAACGGTGCGCCGGTGGCGCGGGCCGGGGGTCCGTACACGGGTACGGAGGGCGCGCCGGTGGCGTTCGATGGGAGCGCGTCATCGGACCCGGACGGGGACGCGCTGACCTACGGCTGGACGTTCGGCAACGGAGCGAGCGCGACGGGCGCGAAGCCGTCGCACACGTATGCCGACAACGGCACGTACACGGTGATCCTTACCGTGACGGACCCGAGCGGCGCGTCCAGCGCGGACACGACCACGGCGACGATCGCGAACGCGCCGCCCGTGGTGCAGCTCGACGTGAGCCCCACGTCCGGGGCGGTGGGGCAGGCGTTCACGGCGGCGGGCTCGTTCAGTGACGCGGGGACGGGCGACGCGCCGTGGACGTGGCAGATCACGTGGGGTGACGGGACCACGCAGACCGGGAGCGCGAGCACGCTGTCGACGCCCATCGGTGCCAGCCGGACCTACAGCGCGGCGGGCAGCTACACGGTGCAGCTGAGCGTCACCGACAAGGATGGCGGTACGGGCAGCGCCCAGCGGACGGTAACGGTGACGGCGGGCGGGGATCCGGGGGTCTGGTACACGGACTTCAGCGGCTACACGACGGGGCAGGTGCCATCGGACTGGAGCCACCCGTACACGGCCAGCAGCTATCGGGTGGCGGAGCAGAGCGGCAGCACCGGGGGGAAGGTGCTGTCGAACTCCATCACCGCCACGGGCTATCACGTGCTGCGCTGGGACGCGGTGGGCACGCAGGCGGACGTGGAGGTCGAGACGGTGGTGCGGGTCGGGGCCGGGAGCACGTACAACGAGAGCATGGCCCTGGTGGCGCGGGGCATGACGGGCGCGCAGACCTTCTACTCGAGCCGCCTGGACTCGGGCCCGGGGCTGTGGACACTGGCCCGCTACAACAGCGGCGCGTCCCAGGCCCTGGCGACGTGGACGAACCCCTTCCCCGCCGGCACGTGGGTGCGCCACCGGTTCCGGGTGGAGGGCAACGTCCTGCGCGTCAAGCTGTGGGCCGCCGGGAGCCCGGAGCCCGCCAGCTGGACGCTGGAGGCCGTGGACGCCAGCCCGCTGGGCAGCGGCTTCGCCGGCGTGTGGATGCGCCGCGGCCCCGCCATCAACCAGTTCGACTGGGTCCGCGTCACCCGCCTCGCCGGTGGGCCCGTGGAGCCGCCGCCACCGACCGTCTCCTGGGTGTGGAGTGGAGCCCAGACCCACACCGGCGCAACGGTCAGGGCCCGGCTCACGGCGGCGAGCAGCGCCGTGCGGCTCCGGGTCAGCACGGACTCATCGTTCAGCTGGTACAGTGAGACCGGACCGGTTTCCACGGGCTCCAACCAGGTCGCGACGTTCAACCTCACAGGCCAGAGCCCGAACACGCGCTACTTCTATCGCGTCGTGAGCGGGAGCGCCGAGGACGCATCCAGGCAGGGAGCGTTCCGGACCCTTCCCGTGCCCGGTGCCTCGCACAGCTTCACGCTGGCGTTCGGATCGTGTCAGCGCACGGACAGCAACAAGCCGATCTACGGGCACATCCGCGCTACCAATCCGCTGTTCTGGCTACAGGTGGGCGACATCCACTACAGCGACATCGCGGTGAACGACGTGCAGCTGTTCCGCGCGGCCTACAACCGGCTGCACGAGATGTCGAACCAGGCGGCCCTGTACCGCGCCACTCCCATCGTGCACGTCTGGGATGACCACGACGGCGCGGGCGGCAATGACACGGACGGGACGAAGACCGGCTGGCCGGCGGTCAAGGCCGCGTACCGCGAGAGCTTCCCGCACCACGCGACGCCCGCAGGTCCCACCGGCGCGATCTACCACAGCTTCGTGGTCGGCCGTGTTCGGTTCATCGTGTCGGACCTGCGCAGCGAGCGAAGCCCCAAGGCGCAGTTCGACGACGCGAACAAGACCATGTTCGGAGCCGCGCAGAAGCAGCACTTCAAGGCCGAGCTGGCTGCGGCCCGGAACCAGGGCCAGTTCATTGCCTGGATCTCGACAGTTCCGTGGATCGCGCCCGCCACGGCTGGCGCCGACCACTGGGGCGGCTACGACACGGAGCGGCGGGAGATCGCGGCGTACATCGAGAGCCTGGGCATCGGCGGGCAGATGTTCGTGCTGACCGGGGACATGCACGCGACGGCGATCGACTCGGGCATGAACAACGCGTGGGGCGGCTTCCCGATGTTCAACGCGGGCCCCATCGATCAGACGTGGAACGTGAAGGGAGGGCCGTACTCGTTCGGGCCGGTCACCAACGGCTCCGAGGGCGAGCAGTTCGGCGTGGTCACGATCGCCGACAATGGCGGTTCCACCATCCAGGTCTCCTTCAGTGGGCGGCGTAACGGCGCGGAGATTTCCGGGGCCAGTCTCCAGTTCACGCGGACCCTGAACGGCGGGTCCTGAGCCGCGGGTCCGCGGCGACTGGTTGGTTGTCGAGGGTAACGCTATACTCCGCAGTGGAATTCCACCACTACTCCACGCCATGACCAGAGACGATTCGACGACCCGGCCCCAGGCTGCGCTTCTGCACGTTCTGCCTTCCCTCCGGTGCCCACATTGCGCCTCCGACCTGACGTTGCGCGGTGACAAGCTGATCTGCTCGGCGGGCGCCCATGAGTTCGTCGTCCGCGACGGAATCCCACTGCTGGCGGTGCATGGCACAGCGGAGACCTGGGAAGGGTCGACGGAGCGCGAGACGAGCGTCGAGTATCAGCGGGAGTACGAGGCGTTGGAGGCGGCACGGCAGTACAACGAGGCATACCGGGATCGAGCCACCAAGCGTTGGAGCACGAGACGTGAATACCGGCTCCTGGAGCGGCTGCTCCGCTCGCAGCCCCGGTCGGGAACCCTGCTGGACCTGCCGAGCGGCGGAGGCCGCCTGAGCCTCCAACTGGCCCGCTACACGGACATCCTGGTGGAGGCGGATATCGCCTTCGGACAGCTGCTCTACGGCCGGAGCCAGCACCGGGGTGGGGACGACCGCGTATGGATGACGGCTTCCGCGTTCCACATCCCGTTCCAGGACGGGAGCGTGGACGGCGTGGTCTGCTGTCGGCTCTGCCATCACCTACCCACCCCCGCGGAACGGGAGCGCCTGGTCGGCGAGCTGCTCCGCGTTTCGCGGAGGTTCGTCATCATGACATTCTTCGACTACCACTCCGTCAAGAACTACATACGACGGGCGCGCAGACCGTTCGACCAGCAGCCGCCCAAGATGACCATGACCATTGCGCGTGTGGGAGAGCTGGCCCGGGAGCATGGCGCGGAGCTGGTCGCTCGGCCTGCCCTGTCGCACCTCTTTTCCGGACACCGCTACGCCCTCATGGTGAAGGGCTGAGTGGGACGGGTACGGTACGAGGCACCCGGCAATCCCGAAGCCGCTGGCCACTACATGTTCAAGAGGGAACCGGGCACGTTGATCTGGCGCGAGACGAGACCCGACGGGCAGCGCGTCGTCGTGAAGCTGTATCGCCGACGCGGCCTGATCTCGATGCTCCGCTCGAGGGCGACCCGGTTCCGGGCAGAACGTGAGGAACGCCGGCTGCGACGATTGAGCCGCGCGGGCATTCCCTGCACCTCGCCGCTCGGCTGGACCCATGGATACTCCCGCGCACACGGGTTCCACGAAGTCCTCATCACCGCCGAGATCGGCGGCGCCGTCCCCCTGGACCGCTTCCTCGAGTCCGGTCCTGAGCCCGAGACCCTCGGGCCGCTCTATCGCATGGTGCGACAGATGCACGAGAGCGGATTCTGCCATCAGACCCTCTACGCCAGTAACGTGCTGGTCGTACCGCACTCCGCTCCCGAGAGCAGGTATTTCCTGTCGGATGTGCCCCGATCGTGGACGTTCCCGGAGACGATCGTGGGCACGAAGATGGCCACGCTCGACCTGCTCGACTTGACCTGGACCGTGGAACAGGAAGGCATTCCCGCGGAGTCGGTTCCCCTCGAGGCGTATGCTACCCCGGCCGTGGCCGAGCGCTGGTGGGAGGGGGATCGCTCGCTGGCGATGCTGCGTGCAGGGAAAGCCCGGACCAAAGGCGTCCGCGCTCGACGAGACATCGCCGTCCGCATCCGCTGGGCGATAGCGTGGTCCCTGTATGCCGTTCGCTTTCTCTCGCGGTACCCATGATCGGGCTGCGTCTGATCCTTGACCGGCTCCGGAGGCGCGAGACCGTGACATCGGTCGATCTGCTCGGTCGGTCCGCCCTACTGTCGATCTCGTCGCGTCGCGAACTCCGGCGGGCCCGCTCGGCCTATCGCGAACGCGAGATACTGGAGCGGATGCGGGAGCACGTCCGGCCCGGGGACAACGTCTACGACATCGGTGCGAATATAGGCATGGTGAGCCTGTTCCTCGCCGTCCACCAGCCTCACGGGGTAGGGCTCGTGCACAGCTTCGAGCCGGAACCCGTCAACTTCGATCGCCTGCGGCGAAACATCGAGCTCAACGACCTCGGGGATCGGATCATCCCGCACGCGGTAGCCCTCGGTGCGGAGAACGGTGAAGCCGAGCTCTTCGTGCGGCCGGGCGCCGGCGAAGGACGGCATTCGCTGGCCAGCGCGAAAGGCGCGACGGGCTCCATCCGGATCCCCCTCGCCACGATGGCCAGCTTCGCCCGATCCTCCGGGTCCACGCCGGACTTCGTCAAGATCGACGTGGAGGGCGCTGAGGGGCAGGTGCTCCAGGGGATGGAGGCTCTCCTGCCCGATCACCGGCCACGGGAGCTGTTCATCGAGATCCACCCGAAGGGCGACGGCGACCGGATGCCCGGCGGCCAGTCGATCCGTGACTGGCTGGCGGACCGGGGATTCAGCGTGGCGTGGGAGCGACGGGAAGGATCCAGGCTACAACAACACTACCGCTGAAGTCGGTCCCGGCCCTGGCGGCG
>CAYXJH010000110.1:0-9103 GCA_964465415.1 uncultured Gemmatimonadaceae bacterium | reverse complement strand
CGTGGCAGCCCGGGACCCCGCGCCGGCATCCAGGCTCAGGTCGAGCACCGAGTCACCCCGAGCCTCGCCCCGCACCGCGTAGTCGCCGGCGGCCGACCGAAGGCGGAAGTCGAAGTCGATGAGCTCCAGCGATTGCCCCAGCCGGACCGTGGTCCGGACCACGGCGGAGTGGAAGGCGCCCGATGCAGGGACATCGAGCTGGAGGAGGTCCTCGAACACGAACCCGGTCGCGACGGTGTCGAGCCGCGAGCTGGCCACGCCGAGGGCGCGACCGTTCATCTCGACCGTGAAGAAATGGGACCCGGGACCGAGCGATCGGGCGCCGTGCGCCAGCACCAGGGCTTCGGACCGGAAGTACTCCCGCCGCACGTGGAGACCGATGGCGACCACCCAGACCGCCAGTATCATGACGCCGACCACCACCCGAGGCTTCACGAAATCGTACCGGCCAGCTCCCCGGCGTGCCGGGTGACCGCGGCCGCGAACGCGGCGCGCTGGTACTCGTCCTCGACCACCAGGATCACGCGCGACAGGTGGGTCGGCTTGCGGAGATGCTGCACCACGACCGGCAACATCGCTTCGGCCGATTCCTCCGCGTCCAGGTTGCCCGCGCCGGTGCCCAGCGGCGCAACGGCCACCGATTCGATGGCCCAGTCCTCGAGCCGGCGGAGCCCGTTGAGGAGCGCCTGGCGCGCTACGCTCGGCGTGGGGTTCTCGTCCGCGGACCGGACGGCTACGTGCACGACGAAGGGGACCGCCAGGTCGCCGCCCACCGTGATCACCGCCGAGCCCAGCGGCAGATCACCGACCTGGCGGCACTGCGCGGCCACGGCGGGGCCCGCCGCCCGGTCGAAGCGGGTCATGGCAGGCGTGACGGGCGAGAAGTCACACGCGACGGGTCGGAGCGCCGCGCCCGCGTCCACCTCCTCGAGCGGGGCGATCCGCACATCGATCATGCGGCGCCGAGCTCCCGCGCCTTCCGGTACATGGTCGTGGCCTCCTGCCGCAGGTGCTTGCGGTCGTAGAGGATCCCCATTGTGAAGTACGCCCGTGCATTGTCCGGCTGGAACTGGACCGCCCGCTCCAGGGCGCGCAGGGCCTGATCCACGTCGCCCGCCTGGTTCAATGACTCGCCCAGATAGAAGTACGAATCGCCGTTCCCCTCGTCGATCTCGATCGCTCGCCTGAACTCGCCCGCCGCCTGGCGATAGAGCCCCCGCTTCACCAGCGCCAGACCCAGGTTGTGATGGGCGTCGGCGCGCTGCGGGTCCAGCCGCTGGGCCCGTCGTAGCTCCTTCTCGGCGTCCGCGGGCCGCCCCACCGCGGTGAGCGTCGCGCCCAGGTCGATCAACACATCCACGTCGTCCGGTGACTCGCGCCGCGCCGCCTGGAGCTCGTCGACCGCAAGCAGGACATCCCCTCGCTCCCTGTGGATCCGTGCCATTTCGCGACGGCCGGTGGGCTGCATGCCACCGCCCGCCGCGGGATCCGGCAACGACGCGGGGTCCGGGTCCGACACGTTCCGGTCGGGCGGGAACGGCGGGTCACCCTGCCCGCCCCCATGCATTGAAACGCGTGGGTCCTCGGGGCTCCGCATGTCCGCCCCGCTACTCACTTCCTGATTCCTTCGTCTTGTCACGACGCCCGTCACTCTCTTGGCCTACGTTGGCGACGACCCAGTCGATGTAGGGCCGGTGCCCGGATTCCACGGGCAGGACCAGCACCTCGGGTACGTCGTATGGATGTATCTCGGGGACCCGCCGGATCAGGTCCCCCGCACCGGCCTCCGTGGTCTTGAAGATGACCAGCGCCTCCCGTGCCCGCTCCACCTTCCCCTGCCACCGATAGATGGACGTCATTCCGGGCACGATGTTCCCGCAGGCGACGAGGCGCTCCTCGACCAGCCGCTCGACCAGCGCCGCGGCCGCCGCTTCGTCGGGAACCGTCACCAGGACGACGCGGGCCTCGTCTTCAGGCATCCCGTCCAGCCGGTCCACCCGCCTCATCGTACGTGCCGGCGATCACGTCGGCGAACCGTTCCTGCACCACTCGCCGCTTCACCTTCTGCGTGGGCGTGAGCAGGCCACTCTCAACGGTGAACTCAGCCGACAGAAGCACCACCTTCTTGGGTTGCTCGAAGCGGGCGAAATCGGCAAGACCACCCAACGCTTCCTCGTTCATCTTCCCCCGTACCCGCTCATCCTCCAGCAACGTCTCGCCCTGCCCCGTGATCCCCTGCCCGGCCGCCCATTCCGTCAGCTTGGCCTGGTTGGGAACGACCAGCAGGATGCTGTACGGACGACGGTCGCCGATCATCACCGCCTCGTCAATGAACGGGCTCTGCTTGACGCGGTTCTCCACCGGCTGCGGCGCCACGTTCTTGCCGCCCGCGGTCACGATCAGGTCCTTCTTACGGTCGGTGATCCGGAGGAACCCGTCGGCGTCGATCTCGCCGATGTCCCCCGAATGGAACCAGCCGTCCTGGTCGATCGCCTCCGCCGTAGCCTCCGGCAGGTTGTAGTAGCCGAGCATGATCTGCGGGCCGCGGAGCAGGATCTCGCCGTCGTCCGCGATTGTGATCTCGGTGCCCGGCACCGGCTTGCCCACCGTCCCCAGGCGCATGTCCTCGTACGTGTTGGCCGTCACCACCGGCGAGGTCTCAGTGAGGCCGTAGCCCTCGAAGATCATGATCTTGGCACCGTAGAAGAACTTCGCCACATGAATGGCCAGCGGCGCGCCGCCCGAGATGAAGAAACGTAGCCGGCCGCCCATCCGGGCGCGCAGCTTCTTGAACACGAGTCGGTCGGCGATGGCATGCTGGAAGGACGTGACGGGGCCCGGCGACCGGCCGGCGAGGCGGGCCTCCGTCCAATCGCTGGCGACGTTCGACGCCCAGCCCACCAGCTTCCCCTTCACCCCGGTCTGGCCGCGCACCGCGTCGTACACCTTCTCGTACAGCCGTGGCGTGGAGATGGCGATGGTGGGACGCACCTCGATGAGCGACTGGGCGACCAGCTGGATATCGTGCACATACGAGATTGAAACGCCCTTCGCGAAGAACCAGTAGTCCCCCGTCCGCTCCAGGATGTGCGATAGTGGCAGGAAGCTGACCGCCGAGTCATCGGGCCCCGCCTCGAACAGGGACGCGCACGCCTTGTAGTTGGAGAAGATGTTGTTGTGCGACAGCAGGACGCCCTTGGGCGGTCCGGTCGTCCCGGATGTGTACAGCATCGTGGCTACTTCATCGGGCGCCACCTGCAACGCCCGCTCGCGGAAGTCGCCTCCCTTGCCGGCGGCCTCCTCCTCCGCGCCCAGCTCCAGGAGCTCGGCCAGCGTCATGACCCGGTCGTCCGCCGACGCGCCGTCGAACAGCACCGCCCGCTTCAGCGAGGGCACCTGTGGCCAGATGGCCAGGATCTTGTCCAACTGGGCCGGGGTCGAGACGAAGATCAGCTGGACCTCCGCATCGTTCAGGATGTACTCGATCTGCCCGGGCGGAAGGGTGTCGTAG
Organism: uncultured Gemmatimonadaceae bacterium; assembly: GCA_964465415.1. Lineage (GTDB taxonomy): Bacteria > Gemmatimonadota > Gemmatimonadetes > Longimicrobiales > RSA9 > SLCC01. The sequence continues at coordinate 5,592 of CAYXJH010000110.1, read as the reverse complement.
ATCGGCACGTCCGTCACACCCGCGCAGAGCGACGCCCAGTCAGCCTGGGCCCATTCCGGCCGGTTCTCCGACAGGATCGCCACCCGCTGCCCGGGCTCCACGCCCAGGGATCGCATGGCGAGCACCATCCGCCGGACCCGGTCCAACAACTCCTTGTGCGAGATCGACTTCCATTCGTTCTCGCCCACCCGGTGGCGTAGGGCTTCCGGGTGGTCGATCCGCTCCACCGCATCGAAGAACAGCTGGACCAGCGTGCCACGGGGAAGATCCGCCGGGTTCGCGGCGTACTGCCGCCCGGTATCAGGAACGGTTGCCATTGGGGTCTCCGATCGCTTCCTCTGCCTTCAGCCGCTCTCGATCCGGACGTCGATGTCCAGATCCGGCCGAAGGGTGTGCAACACACTGCAGTACGTGTCCCGCGAAAGATCCACCGCCCGCTGGAGCTTGTCCTGGTCCTCCGAGGCGACTCCCTCGACACGATAGCTCAGCCGGATCGCGGTGAACCGACGCGGCGGCTCCGGCCGCCGATCCCCTTCCGCTCGCACGACGAGGCCCGTGAGGGGCACCCGCATCTTCCGCAGGAAGTCCACCACGTCCGCCCCCATGCAGGAAGCCAGGCCCATGAGGAGCATCTCCACGGGCGAAGGTCCTGCGTTCCCATCCCCGTCCACCGTCACCGGCACGCCGCCGCGACCTACCGTCTGGAATCGAAGCGCCTCGTCCCACCGGACCTCCACCACCATGTCGCTCACGGCTGGTGCTCGGCGGGTTCCTCTCCCAGGTCCGCCAGCGTGGCGCGGGCATGCTCCACGTGCCTCGCCGCCTCGGCGTCCGACGGTGGTGATTCCAGGAACCGGCGCAGGTGGTCCGCCGCTTCCGTCCTCCGCCCCTCCTTCAGGTGGAGGAACGCCAGCCCGTAGTGCGCTCCCATCGCCTTCGGATCCTGCTCCAGCACAGACCGATAGGTCTTAATGGCCTCGTCCGACATGCCGATACGGGTGTACGTGATCGCAATCTGCTGAAGCACGGCCACGTCCTTCGGTCGTTCCCGCAGCGCCAGGCGGAACGACGTCAGGGCCTCGTGGAAATGCCCGGCCCGCAGCAGATCCGTGCCTTCCCTGTAGTAATCGACGGTCGACTCGTCAGCCGGATTGCTGAACAGTTTCTTGAAGAAGTCCATTCAATTCGTGGTCCATGGGGTCGCTGCAACACATGGTGCCGGGGGCTGGCGAAAGATAGAAATGGCCATCCGAGCACGCAATCAGGGCACCCTCAGGACCACCAGCACATCGCCATCGTCGACGAGCACCCGGTCCCGTCCCGCCGCCGCCCTCGCCTCCAGCCCACTGCCAGGCTCGAGGAACAGACGGGCCCCCGGTCTCAGGACCCTCAATCCTTCTTCCAGCAGGTCGACCGCCGCGCCCGTCAATGCGACTCCGGTCATACTGCCGTCCCTGAAAGGTAGACCCGCGCCGGCCAGGATCGTCGTCAGGCCGGGCGCGCCTTCCGCCCCGGCCGACCGGTCGTCCATCCTGTGCACGACTTCCACGGAGCCCACCAAGGCCGAGAGCGCCGCCGCCTCCGCAGGCGTGGGACCGGCGAGAAGCACAGGCCCCGTCGCCTCCGCGAGGTCCAGCAGCGCGGCCAGCCGGATGGCGGATTCGCCGGTCGAGTGACCCTCCTCGCCGATACCCGACGCCGTGCCGGTTGTCCGGCCGCCGCCCATGGTCTCCGCGCCCACCCTCAGATCGGCGACCCCACCCACGATGCCGTACCGCTCTCGGCAGTTCGGGCAGCCCAGGACCCCGCTCGCGACCCGCCGTGCCGCCACAGTGTGCGGCAACATCACCAGGCCGTGGGACGGGCCGCATCGCGGGCATGTGACGAGGTCGCTCAGCGAGAGGTGCACGCCGGCATGGTAGACGCCGGCGATGCATCCGGCAATCCGGGTGTGCCGTCCGGATTTCGGACACGTGAGCGGCCGGGGTGGCGTCCCGTGCCCTGCCTCCGCGGCGTATCGCGCGGATACAGAAGACAGGCATTGCCAGAAAAAAGTACTGGCCCATGGCGGGACGGACCTGGCCACCATCCCGGTCAAGTCAAAGCGCGTCCAGTAGTTGGACGAATTGTGCCATCATGGACCACGGTTTGCTTGACGAGCCGGCCGACCCGCTGGCAAGAAGCACTCACAATCCGGGGATCCGAGGGAGGAACGATGAGGAAGGGTACGCTTACCATGCTCGTAGCGCTTGCGCTATTGACCGCGGCGGACGCGCGAGCGCAGCAGGACGTGGCACACGCGTCGGCGAGCATCACGATACCGACGGTGATCTCGATCGATGTCCAGAACGCGAACGTGGCGTTCGACGAGCCGGGCATCGACGAATTCGACGCGGGCTCGATCGGGGCGTCCTCGGGGTCATCGCTGATCTCGACGCGGGCGAACGTCGCGCACAGCGTGACGATCGAGACCGCCGTGGCGGAGATGTCGGGTCCGGCGGGCAGCCAGAAGCCATCGAGCCACCTGCAGTGGGGCACGGGCGGAGCGGCCGGCGCGTTCACGTCGCTGTCGACGGCGTCGGCCGACGTGGTGTCGGGTCTGACGCGTGGGGTCCACAATGATGTAGCCGAGGTGTGGTACCGGATGTTGCTGGACGCGGGGACGGACGAGCCAGGCACGTACACCCTGGCGTTCACGTACACGGCGATAGCCGACTGACGACCCGCTCGATGGAGCCGAGGGACGGGGGGGTGGGGATGTCGGGTGTGGCCGCTGCGGTCCCGGTATGGTTCCGGGGCCGCAGCGGCGTCCTCGGAGCCATTCTGGCGCTGGCCGTGCCCGGGCCGGCGAACGGGCAGTTCTCGGCTCAGCCGGTGATCATGGAGATGAGCGCGTCGCAGGGCTCCACGGCGGCGGCCTTCAGTGTACGGAACGAATCGGACGCGCCGTTGCAGTTCCGGATATACGTGTCCGACTATGACCAGGCGGAGGCGGGTGGCACCGTTTTCCTGGATCTGGGCACGCACGAACGAACGTGCGCGGGTCGGATCGACGTGTTCCCGGACAATCTGGTATTGTCGCCCCGTGAGTCCGGGGAGGTCCGTGTCCGGATGGCACCGGGTGACTCGACGTGCTGGTCGCTGGTATTCGTGCAGAGCACCAGCCGGGGGACGGAAGGTGTCCGCATCGCCCAGCGAATCGGGGTCCGCGTGTACGGTGTCGCCCCGGATGCTCGCGCGGAGGGCGAAGTGCGGGCCGTGGCCGTGTCGAAGGGTGATGACGGATCGGATGCAGTGGCGATCGACTTCCGCAACACGGGGTCGGCCCCGCTGCGCCCCGATGGCGAGCTCGAGATCCGGTCCCTGGCGGGTGACGTGGTGGCGGTGATCCCTGTGGCGCCGTTCAGCGTGCTGCCCGGCCGCACGGGTCGAGCGAGCGTCCGACTGGACGCAGGGCTCTCACCGGGCCGTTACCTCCTGATTCCGATCCTGGACTTCGGCGGGGACTACCTGGCCGGCGGCCAGGCGTGGCTCGAGGTCGAGGAGACGTAGCGATGAGCCGCCGACGGTGGATGCTACCGCCGCTCCTGCTCCTTGGGCTCGCGGGCATGGCGTCCCCCGGTACGGCGGCCGCGCAGGGGATGGTACGGCTGGAGTTCGATCCGGCGGCCGTCGCGTTCCCCGCGCCGGGAGTGCTCGAATTCGACGCGGGGTGGATCGACCACGGTGCCTTGAGGGTGTCCGTGACGTCGCGCCCTCTCAACCGACCATGGGAGCTGCGCGTTCGGGCAAGTGACGTGGCGATGGGTCAGGGCAAGCCCGTCAGCGACCTCCTGTGGCGCGTGGCCGGCACCGGCACGTGGCAACCGCTTGGGAGCACGGATGCCCTGGTGCTTCAGGGCCAGGGTGACCAGGACATCACGCTCGAGTTCCGGCTCCAGCTGGGCTGGGTCACCGACCCGCCCGGCACCTACATGGCCGGCATCGCCTTCACCATCGTGCGGCTGTGACCGTGATGTGGCGCGCCGCGCTGGCTCTCGTCATCCTGCTAGCTTCGTCCGCGTCCGCGCAGGACGTTGTGCCCAGGGCTCAGCCCGGCGGCGTGGCCACCATCGTCATCGCGCCGGGGCCCGGCCCCAACCCGGTACACTTCCGCGTCACACCCGCCGAAGGGTTCCGCCTGTTTTCCGCCCCGGTCGGTGTGGCTGAGGGCGCTGGGGCCGAGGACCTGCGGATCGGCGTCACGCTCGGCCTGCCGTCACGCGCGCCCGCCGGCACTCTCACGGCGGCGCGCCTGGACCTGGAGTGGGCCGACGGACGACGCGAGGCGCGAGACCTGACGGTGGACGTGCCCGTCCAACGCCGCGCCGTGTTCTGGCTGGCTGACGCGCCGGTCACCGCGCCGGCCGGTTCGGTCGCGGAGGTAGGGTACGGGATCCGCAACGAGGGCAATGCGCCTGACACGTTCAGGATTCGTCTCGACGGGCCGGCGGCCTGGTCGGCCGATACCGCCCCGGCTCTCGTCCTCCTCGACGCGGGCGCGCAAGCCATGGGGAGCGTCCGGGTACGCGTACCGGCCTCGTCCGCGCGGGGCACCGAGCACATGGTGCGAATTTCGGCCGTTGGTGAGGGAGTGGACGAGACGCGCTCGGCGATCCTCATGGTCGTGGGCGAAGCCAGCCGGGTCGGAAACCTGGCGACGGTTCCCGGATCGTTGTTCGTAGGCTCCTCGGCCGACGACCACGGCACCACCTCCGCGGTGGCACTGAGCGCAGCCGGCGAGATCCACCCCGGCACCCGGCTTACGCTGGACCTGCGCCATACGGACGGGCCGGCCGCGCCGCAGGCGTTCCGCAGCGCCATGGGCGGTCCCAGGCTGCGCCTGGGCCTGGAGGGCCCGAGTTGGGCGGCGAGGGTCGGCGACCTCTTCACCACCGCCGACCTGGTAACGGGCCCACCCGCACACGGGCGCGGCGTGCAGGGATCGTCCGAGCATGGCCCGGTGAAGACCGAGCTGATGCTCGCCCGACCGTGGTCATTCAGCGGCCTCGCCCAGGGTGGGCACGTCTTTCGCGCGGCGACGCGATACCGCACAGCGGTCGGAGACTTCGGGGTTTCCGCCGCCAGCATGCGCCGCGATGGGGGGCTCCTCGGCGCGCACCAGCACGCCGGGGTAGCGGTCACGTACGCGCGCAGGACTTCCGTCCAGAATGTCGAGGCGGAGGCCGGGGTCCTCCATGTCGCGGAGGACGGCAGCTCTGCGGCCGGCCCGGCTGCCCAGCTCCGCTACACGATGAGCCACGATCGCGCGGCCGTTACCGGTCGTCTGCGCATCGTGCCGGCCGCCACGGGTGGCACGGGAGGCCAGGGCAGCGAGGCCTACGTCGCCGGGGACGTTGGAATCACCCGGCGAGCGGGACTGACCGCCTCCGCGCACACCTCGGGGTCGCCCCGCGTGGGTGGTCGCCCCTACTCCACGGCGGACGGCGCATCCGCGGGCGTGCGGTACCGGATCCCCGGCCGCGCCGACGTCCGGCTGCTCGGTGCAACCCGCACGAACGAGTTCGTGGGCTCGGGTCTCGGCGCCACCGC
>CAYXJH010000109.1:0-9184 GCA_964465415.1 uncultured Gemmatimonadaceae bacterium | reverse complement strand
CGCCGCCCCCGGAGCCACGGTGCCCGTTCACGGCACGACGGCGCTGCTGCTCACGGCGGCCCTGGCCGCCGGGTACATCGCGAGTCGTAGGCTGGGCCAGGTCAGGCCATTCGTGCGCTTTGTCACATGGGTCGCGGTCGCCGCCATGGTCCTCATCGCGGCACCCGTTAGGCCGACCGGCGATCGGGTCGAGATCCACGTCGTGGATGTGGGGCAGGGTGACGCTATCGCTGTTCGGAGCCCCGCCGGCCGCTGGCTCGTCGTGGACGCGGGAATGGCGGGCCGGGAGTTCGACGCGGGCAGCCGGCGCGTCGTGCCCTACCTGCTCCAGCGCGGCGGCAAGCGCATCGAAGGGCTGGTGCTGACGCACCCGCACCTGGACCACACAGGCGGCGGAGTTGCGGTCATCCAGCAGCTACGGCCACGCTGGGTAGGGGATCCCGCCAGCCCCTCACCATCGAGCCACTATCTGGGCCTCCTTCGGGTCGCCCGGGCTGCCAACATGCGCTGGGTCGGCGTGGGACAGGGCGCGACGTTCGCAATGGACGGCATGGTGGTCGATTTCCTGCATCCCGAGGCCTTCGGCATCATGGAGGACGACCCCAACGACCTGAGCGTAGTGATTCGAGTTCGGTACGGCGACTTCGCGGCGCTGCTCACCGGCGACGCCACGGCGGTCGTCGAGGACAGGTTGGTGCGGCGCTATGGGGATGGCTTGCGGGCCGACGTGCTCAAGGTCGGTCATCATGGTAGCGCGACGTCCTCGACGCCGGCGTTCCTGGAGGCGTCCGATCCCTCCATTGCCCTCATCTCGGCCGGTCGTGGGAATCGCTACGGGCACCCCCACCCGGACATTCTGGCCCGGTTCGACGCTCTCGGGATGCAGGTGCTACGCACGGATCGAAACGGTTCCATCGTCATTCGGGCGGACGGCCGTGGCGGCGTCCGGGTCGACGCGGAACGCGGGGTGGCGCCATGATCCGTCTGGTCGACAGCATCGCGCGCGCCGTTTCCAGCGACGCGATCCAGGTCGATGTACGGCTGCCGCCGTCCGTCCAGGTCCGCACGTCCACGGTCTTGCCGCTGCTCGGCGGCTTGTTATCCGGCATGCGACGATCCGCGGCCGCGGTCGCTCTCGGTCGAACCATCATCGTTCGCCCCGACGTGCCCGTGGATGCGCGGCTGCTCCGGCACGAGATGGTTCACGTCGCGCAATGGAGCCGTGCGCCTTTCACCTTTCCATTTCGGTACATTGCGGCCCATATTCGTCACGGCTATCGAGCAAACCCGTACGAGGTCGAGGCTCGCGCCGCTGAACGACTTTCGCACGAACCAGGAGACAGGCAATGATGTCCCGATCGGTGGTCACCATTGATCGCCATATCATCGACCAGGAACGGCTGCACCCGGATGCGACGGGTGCGCTCAGCGACATCCTGCGCCATATGGCGCTATCGGCCAAGCTCATCGCTCGGGAGGTCAACAAGGCCGGACTGGTCGACATCCTGGGCGCCACCGGTGGCCGGAACGTCCACGGCGAGCAAGTCAGGAAGCTCGACGACTTTGCGGACCACGTGATCTTCGCGGCGTTCGATCATACCGGGCTGCTCTGCTGCATGGCCTCGGAGGAGAACGAGGACATCCTGCATATCCCGGAGCGCTTCCCCACGGGCAAGTACGCCCTGGTCTACGATCCGCTGGACGGCTCGTCGAACATCGACGCGAACGTCTCCATCGGCACGATATTCTCCGTGCTGCGGAAGAAGACGGACGGCCCGCGCGGCACCGAGTCGGACTGTCTCCAGCCGGGTCGTGAACAGATCGCGGCCGGCTACGTGGTATACGGCTCTTCCACAATGCTGGTGTACACGACCGGTAACGGCGTTCACGGCTTCACCCTGGACCCGTCCATCGGGGAGTTCCTGCTCAGCCACCCCGATATCCGTATCCCGAGCCCGGGCAAGCGCATCTACAGCATCAACGAAGGCTATTACGGGCGGTGGTCCGATGGGCAGCGGCGGCTGGTCGATCACCTGAAGGGGGCGGACGGCAAGAACGACAAGCCGTTCTCGTCACGCTACATCGGTTCGATGGTGGCGGACATTCACCGCACGCTCCTGTACGGAGGCCTCTTCATGTATCCCGCCGACTCGTCGAGCCCGCAGGGGAAGCTGCGGCTCCTCTACGAGGGGAACCCGATGGCCATGGTGGTGGAGCATGCGGGCGGGCGGGCCACGGATGGAGTCCGTGCCATCATGGACATCGAGCCGACCAGCCTCCATCAGCGCACGCCCATGTTCATCGGGACGTCCGAATATGTCGAGCTGGCGGAACGCTTCGTCGGCGAGACGGCGGCCGCGACGGCGCGGTAGGTCGGGCCAGGGGCCACGATCACGGCACCCTGGGGTCTACTGGAAGCCGAGCTCTTCGGTCACGGCGTCGATCTCGGCAGCCACCTGCTTCGTCAGGTCCCGCTTCTCCTGATACGGCAGGAACGCGCTCTCGAATCCGTACAGGGCGATCTGGCACAGGTCGGCCCAGGCCAAGCCGACATGGGTGTGCGCGCGCCAGAACTCCCGGGTCACGGTCGTCGCGCTCATGAGGCGATTGTCGGTGTTGAGCGTCACGACGAGCCCCTCGGAATAATAGAGCCCCAGCGGGTGTTCCTCGAAGCTGGCCACCGCGCGCGTCTGGACGTTCGACGTGAGGCAGATCTCCAGCGGAACGCGGAAGTCGTTGACGTAGCGCATCAGGTCCGGATCCTCGAACAGCCGCGTACCGTGGCCGATCCGGTTCGCATTGCAGTAGTGGAGGGCCTGGTGAATCGACTCCGGCCCGAACGCCTCACCGGCGTGGATCGTCGCGGCCACATTCGCGTTGCCGACCCGGTAGAAGGATTCCCTGTGCATTTTCGCCGGGTTGTTGTACTCCGCTCCGGCCAGGTCGAATGCCACCACACCCTGGCCCTTGAACTCCACCGTCAGGTCGGCCAGACCGAGCGATGTGTGCGGACTCATGTTCCTGATGCCGCAGATGATCACGCCGGTGCGGATGCCGAGAGCACGTTCGGCCCGATGCAGGCCGTGGAGCGTCGCTTCCACCGAGGCGGGCATGTCGAGACCATCGTGGATGTGGAGGACGGGGGAGAAGCGCACCTCCATGTAGCGCACGTTCTCCTGCGCGGCGTCCTCGGCCAGCTCGAACGCGATGCGCTCGATGGCGTCGGCCTTCTGCATCACGGAGAGCGTGACGTCGAACCGGGTCAGGTAGTCGACCAGATCCCGGCCATCCTGGACGTGCATGTGATCAGCCAGCGCTCCAGCCTGGTGGTACGGAAGCTCGACGCCCTGCTCGTCGGCGAGTTCGAGGAGCGTGTCCACCCGGACCGAGCCGTCCAGATGGACATGCAGATCCGTCTTCGGGAGACGTAGGAGATCGGCCTCGGAGATCACCGCTGGCATCGGCTCACGACGGGGTCGGCATCAGCAGGTCGTGGCCACCTCGTAGCCACGCTGCAGGTCCACGAGGGGAGCCGTATAGTCTCCGGAGAAGCAGGCATGGCAGAACGGGCCGGCCGCGGCGACCGCTTCGGTCATCCCCTCAAGCGAAAGGTATCCTAGCGAATCCACATTCAGGTGTTGGCGGATCTCCTCCACAGTCTTGTGGGAGCCGATCAGCTCCTCCCGGGTCGGCATGTCGATGCCGTAGAAACAGGGGAAGCGGACCGGTGGGCTCGAGATGCGAAAATGGACCGCCCGCGCGCCCGCCTCCCGAATGAGCCGTACGAGGCCCATGCTGGTCGTGCCCCGCACCAGCGAATCGTCCACGACGACCACGCGCTTCCCGTCCAGCACCTCACGAACCGCGTTGTACTTGATCCGGACGCGGAAGTCGCGGCCCTCCTGCGTGGGGTGGATGAAGGTCCGGCCCACGTAGTGGTTGCGGATCAGACCCAGTTCGTACGGGATCCCGCTTTCCTCCGCGTATCCAAGCGCGGCCGAGTTGGAAGAGTCTGGCACACTGAAGACGATGTCCGCTTCGGCGGGGTGCTCCCGGGCCAGCTGCCGGCCGAACGCGCGGCGGGCGCGATCCACGCTCTGCCCCCACAGGGTGGAGTCCGGCCGGGCGAAGTAGACGAGCTCGAAAATGCAGGGGGCGATCCGATGGTCCGTCGAGACGTTCCGCAGCGACGTGAGCTCCTGGCCACGGATACGGATCATCTCGCCGGGCTCGATATCGCGTTCCAGCCGAGCGCCGACCAGGTCCAGCGCGCAGCTCTCACTGGCGACCAACCAGCCACCGTCGGGGAGACGGCCGAGGACCAGCGGTCGGTACCCCCAGGGGTCACGGGCGGCGTACAGTGTCTGGCCGACCGTGATGATCACCGAGAATGCGCCCGTCAGCCGGGAGAGCGCCTCCGAGATCTGCTCCTCGACATTCGGACAGCGGGAGCGGGATATGAGGTGGACGATGACTTCCGAGTCGATGGTGCCCTGGAAGAGCGCCCCCTCCTCCACCAGCTCCGTCCGCAGCGACACCGCGTTGGTGATGTTCCCGTTGTGGACCAGCCCCAGGTCACCTTCTCGGTAGCTCACAACGATGGGCTGGGCGTTGACGAGTCCGGCGCCGCCCGCGGTGGAGTATCGCGTATGGCCAAGGGCGATCCGCCCGGGCAGCGCATCCAGGTCCGGGTCGGCGAACGCCTCCGCTACCAACCCGTCTCTCTTGGTCAAACGGGCATGGCCTGCGCCATCAACCGCAGATATCCCCACCGACTCCTGGCCGCGGTGCTGGAGGGCGTACAGGCCCATGAAAGCCAGGCGCGCCGCTCCGTCCGCGCCGCTGACGCCTACTATGCCGCACATGTGGTGATACGAGCTCCCACTCAATCGCCTCCCGCCGCCGTCGATGTCGGCGCAGCCATGATCCGCGGGATCGTGCTATGGTACACCTCGGCCAGCTCTTCGGATGGCACACGGACCACGGCGCCCGAGGCCGAGAGCTCGATTACGGCGTCGCCACCCGGTTCTCCGACCGTGCCGATCCTCGCCGCTGGCACGCCGTGGGACGCGGCGATCCCGAGTACCCGGTCCACCTCGGCGTCGGCGCACGACACCACGATCCGGCCCTGTGCCTCGCCGAAGAGCAAGGCATCCACCGGCAGGTCGTCCTCGAGGGCGACGGTCAGCCCCCGAGGCGACTCCAGCGGGACCGCACTCTCCACGAGGCAGACGGCCAGGCCACCCTCGGAGCAGTCATGGGCGCTGGCGAGCAGCCGCTCATCGATCATGGCCAGCACCGCCGAATGCAGCGCCTTCTCGGCGTGCAGGTCCACGTCCGGCACGTCCCCGGCCGTCCGCCCGTGCACCGTCTTCAGATATTCCGAGGCCCCCAGCTCGGCCGTGTTCCGGCCCAGCAGCACGATGGCGTCTGCGGCGTTACGGAATACGGCGCCCACCGTCTTCGACACGTCGTCCAGCACTCCTACCATCCCGATGACGGGGGTCGGGAAGATGGCCCCGGTGGGACTCTCGTTGTAGAGCGAGACGTTGCCACCGGTCACGGGTGTCTCCAACACCCGGCACGCCTCGGCTATGCCCAGGGTCGACTCCCGCAGCTGGAAGTAGACGTCGGGCTTGTGGGGGTTTCCGAAGTTCAGGTTGTCGGTGACCGCGCGGGGTCGGGCGCCCACGCAAACCAGGTTCCGCGCGGCCTCGGCCACCGCGATCATTCCGCCACGCCGGGGGTTGAGATAGACGTACCGGGGGTTGCAGTCGACGGTCGCCGCGATACCACGGTCCGTCCCCCGGATCCGCAGGACGCCCGCATCGCCGCCCGGCGGCTGCACCGTATTGGTGCGGACCGTCGAATCGTACTGCTCGTGCACCCACGCCTTCGAGGCGATGTTGGGCGAGGCGAGGAGGGCCAGGAGCTTCTCTGCGGGCGAACGCGTGTCACCGGTCGTGCCCAGCTCGCCCGGGTCCCACGTCCGGAGCCGCCGGACCTCCTCCGACTCGATTCCGTCTCGGGTGTAGGTCGGGCAGTCGACAATGGCCAGCCCCGGAATCTCGGCGACGATCTGGTCCCCCTCCCGGACCCGGTACAGGCCGTCATCGGTGACCTGGCCTATGACCGCCGCTTCGAGCTCCCACTTCTCCAGGATGCGAACCACCTCCGCTTCGTGGCCGGCCTTCGCCACGACGAGCATCCGCTCCTGCGACTCACTCAGCAGGATTTCGTACGGCGACATCTCCGATTCCCGGACGGGCACCTTCGTCACATCGATGTCCACGCCCGTACCGGCGCGCGCGGCCATCTCGGTCGACGCGGACGCCAGGCCCGCCGCACCCATATCCTGGATTCCGACGATATGGCCGGATCGGATCAGCTCGAGCGACGCCTCGAGCAGGAGCTTTTCGGTAAACGGATCGCCCACCTGAACCTGCGGTCGGCTCGCCTCGGTCTCCTCGCTCAGCTCCTCGCTGGCGAACGTGGCGCCATGGATCCCGTCGCGGCCAGTTCGGGCACCCACGGCCAGGATCGGGTTGCCGGGCCCGGAGGCCGTCGCCCGGATGAGCTCGTCCTTCTTCATGAGCCCGATCGCCATGGCGTTCACCAGCGGGTTCCCCTCGTACGACTCATCGAACCAGGTCTCGCCGCCGATGTTCGGGATCCCGACACAATTGCCGTAGTCGCCCACCCCCTTCACGACCCCGGCGAACAGGTACCGCACCCGTGGGTTGGACAACGGGCCGAATCGAAGCGAGTTGAGCACGGCGACGGGCCGGGCGCCCATGGTGAAGACGTCGCGCAGGATCCCGCCGACGCCCGTGGCTGCGCCCTGATACGGCTCGACCGCGGAGGGATGGTTGTGGGACTCGATCTTGAACGCCACCGCGAAACCATCGCCCACATCGATCACGCCCGCGTTCTCGCCGGGGCCCTGGAGCACCCAGGGTGCCTCCGTGGGCAGCAGCTTCAGCAGCGGCTTGGAGTTCTTGTACCCGCAGTGCTCCGACCACAGGGCGCTGAACAGGCCGAGCTCCGTGTAGGTCGCGTCCCGACCCAGGATCTCCTGGATCCGTGCGTACTCGTCGGCGGTCAGCCCATGGTCATCGACCAGCCCCGGCGTGATCTCCGGCTCGCCCGGGCGAGCTGCCAGCGGCGGGCGGGCTGCCGGGCTCATGACCGCGCCTCCCTGGCGCCGGCGGAGGCCGGACCGCCCGACGTGACGGAGTTCGCGCCGTGAACGTGGTCCCGGATGGACTCGAACAGGGGTAGCCCGTCAATTCCCCCAAGGAGGCCTTCGACCATGCGTTCCGGGTGCGGCATGAGACCCATCACGTTGCCCGCCTCGTTCATGATCCCGGCGATGTTGTTCATGGACCCGTTCGGGTTGGCCGCATCGCTGGGCTCGCCCCGCGCGTCAACGTACCTGAACACCACGCGGCCGTCTTCCTCGATTCGACGCAACGTATCCGGGTCGGCCACGAAATTGCCCTCGCCATGGGCCAGGGGGAGTCGCAGGATGTCCCCTTCCGCGTAGCGGTGCGTGAACATCGTGTCGGTCCGCTCGACGCGGATGCGGATGTCTCGACCGAGAAAGCGGAGATCACGGTTCCGGACCAGCGCGCCGGGGAGGAGGCCAGCCTCGCAGAGGATCTGAAAGCCGTTGCAGATGCCCAGCACCGGCCTTCCGTCGCCGGCAAGTCGGCTCACTTCCTCCATGACCGGACTGAACCGGGCGATCGCCCCGGCCCGGAGGTAGTCGCCGTAGCTGAAGCCGCCGGGGAGGACGACGAGGTCAGGGTCGCCGAGGTCTGTCTCACGGTGCCAGACGAAGTAGGCCTCTTCGCCCAGCACCTCGTTGATCGCCTTGTAGCAGTCGTAATCGCAGTTGGAGCCGGGAAACGTGACCACCGCTGCCCGCATCAGGCCTCCTCCAGCTCGACCACGTAGTCTTCCGTGACCGGATTGGCCAGCAGCTTCCGGCACATCTCGTCCGCGCGGCGCCTCGCCTCGTCTTCGTCGCGGGCCCGGATTTCCACGCGGATCAGCCGCCCCACCGTGACCGAGCCTACCCCATCGAACGACAGGGCATGGAGCGCGTGCTCCACGGCCTTGCCCTGCGGATCCAGCAATCCCTCCCGCGGGGTAACCCGCACCTGCACCCGATATTCCGTCACCTTCCCCCCAAGCCGTTCAGTTGCCGTGCAACCCTCAGCGCTCTCCGCCCTCCCGCCGTGACTCGCCGCGACCCGGCCACCAGAGGCGTCGAGGCGGAGCAAGCTCATTGTAATCGATCTCGCGCATCTCGGCATCCGCCTCATCGACCTCTTCGGTGTCCAGCAGCAGATCCCGGTCCGGCAGCCGCTCGAAGAACCCGAGTGCGCCCGCCTTCACGAGCCCGTACGACACGTACAGGAGAAACGCGGGAAAGAAGAACAGTGCTGGAATCGTCACCGCCGCGATGAGCACGCCAACGAACGCGATCAGCGTGGCCAGACCCTTCACGTTCCTGAAGCCGAACTTGGGGACCACGGGATACAGGATGTGGCTCATCATGAGCATGGCCAGGGCGAGCATCATGCCGATCATGATGGTGTGCCAGGGCAGTGTGGCCAGATGCTGCTGGAAGAACGCCGTCTGGCTGAACGGATAATAGGTGGCCAGCGTCATCCCCGCCGCCGGCGATGGGAGGCCATGGAAGGCCACCTTCGCGTGTCCGGCCTGCTCGACGTTGAAGCGGGCGAGACGGATGACGGCGGCGGCGACGTAGAAGAACGCGGCGATCCATCCCCATCCTCCGTCGATGAGGAAGAGGTGATAGATCACCAATGCGGGCGCTACGCCGAAGCTTATGGCGTCGACCAGAGAGTCGAGCTCAGCGCCAAACCGACTGCCCGTCTGGGTCACACGGGCCACGCGTCCGTCGAGCGTGTCCGCCACGCCGGCAAGGACGATCAGCCACGCCGCGGTCATGAAGTGCCCCCGGGAAGCCGCCACCATGGCCCAGATGCCGAAGAAGAGGTTGCCGAGCGTGAGCGCGCTCGGGATGATGATCACACCCCCCTGTAGCCGGGTCTTGTTCATGTCGGGTCTCCGGATTCGAGCCGCGGGACGGCTCCCGGGCCCGGGCTCGGCCACGCTACGGCCAGGGGCGGCTGGGCGGCATCGCCATGTT
>CAYXJH010000108.1:0-9235 GCA_964465415.1 uncultured Gemmatimonadaceae bacterium | reverse complement strand
ACGGGGTCGCTGGCCGCGGGCCTCGACCTGGTTGGCGTCGTCGCCCTGGAGACGGCCGGAGGCGTATCGACGGTGCGCGGCGAGGGCAGCGTGCGGACCCACGGAGGCGTGCCGTCCCTCGATCTTCGGTTCGACGCCGAGCCGGTGCTGCTGTCGGTAGTGGCCGAGCAGTATCCGGCGCTGGCCCGGCTGGCGGGTGAGGCCGCGGGTCCGGTCCGGCTGGCCGGGACGTTCGACGACCTGGGCGTGGATGCCGACCTGCTCACCCCCGCCGGGTCGCTCCACGTCGATGGCCGCCTGTCCCTGAACGGCGGAGCGCCCACCTTCCGGGCGATGGGCCAGGTCTCCGAGTTCCGGCTGGATCGACTCGTGGACGGCATCGCGGAGACGGTCGTGAGCGGCGGCTTCAGCCTGGAGGGCGTGAATGGCGCCGCGGCGCCGGCCCGGACCCGGTTCGAGCTCGACCTCACGGGCGGGCACGTTGCGGGTGTGGACGTGTTGGGCGGGGTGCTGCGCGGCAGCCTGACCGATGGCATGGCCCGTGTGGACAGCCTGGCGGTACGCACCACCCTGGGGCCGGTCCGGGCCCGCGGCACCTTCGGCCTCGAGGCAGGGCAGGAAGGCTCGCTGCATGTGACCGCGCTCGTGGAGACGCTCACCCCCCTCGAGCCGGTGCTGTTCAAGGGATCCGTCTCGGACGACGGCGCTCTGGCCGGCCCCCGGATCGCCGGCACTGCCACGGCCACAGGGGTGCTGACCGGGTCGGTCGTCCAGTGGGGCGGCAGGGCCGAGGTGCATGGCGGCGACCTGGTGTACGAAGGCCTGGACGCGAGGAGGCTCACGGCGGAGGCTCGCTGGGAGGCTGGGAATGTCGAGATCCGGGCAACCGCGGACTCGCTTCGCAGCGGCCCGCGCCTGGTCCCGCAGGCGCGCGCCAGCGTTCGTTATGCCGACGAGCTTGGCCAGATCGTGGTCCATGCACAGGGCATAGGCGACCAGGAGCTCGAGCTGGACGGTCACTTCGAACGCTTCGATGGCGGGCTGGCCATCACTCTCCGCGAGCTGGTGCTTGCGCCCGGCACCGGCGACGCCCGATGGACGCTACAGGACCGGGTCGTCGCTCGGGTGGGTCGCACCGGCGTCGATGTGGACAATCTCGTCCTCCGCCGGAATCCGGGCGATGCTCGCCTTCGGGTCGCGGGCGTGCTCCCATGGCGGCCGCAGGACGAGTCGGAGGAGATGGCCGCTTCGATGGTGCTGGACCTGGAGGGCGTCTCCATCGGGGAGGTTCTCGGCATCGCGCAGAGCGACGTGCCGCTCGACGGACGCGTCGGCGCCGCTCTCTGGCTTTCAGGCACCGCGCTCGAGCCGGTGCTCGAGGGTTCAGTGGCGGTGCGTCCCTTACGCTACGGCGAGGCGGCACTGGACAGCGTCGTGGGCGAGGTGGCCTATCGCGGTAGGCTCCTGACCGGTCACCTCGCTGGTTGGCTCGAGGGGCTGTCCATCCTCACCGCGTCCGCCGCGATCCCGGTGGAGCTGGCCCTCACCGACCGCGAGGACCGGTTGCTGGACCGGCCGATCCACGTGCGGGTCCAGGCGCACCGCATGCCGGCCGGGCTCATCACGTTCCTCGTCCCGGACCTCCAGGCCGTGGAAGGGCACGTGGACGGCACCGTAGCGTGGGTTGGCATGGCCGAGTCGGAGCCCGGAACGGCACCCCGGCCCATGCTCGAAGGTGAGCTGGCGCTCACGGACGGCGCCGTGTTTGTCGCCCCGCTGAACACGCGCTTCCGCGATGTCGTTGCCACCGCGAGCATGGGTGACGGCAGCCGGGTCTCCATCGATGCGTGGATGCGGGGCGGGCAGGGCACGGCCCGGGTCGAGGGCGGCATCGACGTCGCGCGGCCCGGCGACCCCCTGTTCGACCTCGCTGGCTCCGCCCAGCGGCTCGTCGCATCCCAGCGCCGCGACATCGCGGTCGTGGCGGATGCACGCGTCCAACTGACCGGACGCTACAGCCGCCCTGTCCTGACCGGCGATGTCCGCCTGATCTCCGGCGAGATGAACCTGGACGAGATGCTGCGACAGTACCAGATCGTGCAGCTCGATACCACGTTGTTCCAGCTGTTTGATGCCACCACGCTGAGCTACCGGCCACGCCCGACGAACCCGTTCCTCGCCAACCTCGTCCTGTCCGGGCTGACACTCGACGCCGAGCGCAACGTCTGGCTCCGCAGCAGCGAGTTGAACGTCGAGGTGGCCGGCAGCCTCGACCTGAGGATCGACCGGCAGGTCAACGACATCCGCCTGGCCGGGACCATGTCGGCGCTGCGGGGCACGTACCAGCTCCAGGTCCTGGAACGGCTGCCCGCCCGACGCTTCGAGATCCGTGACGGCACCATCGACTTCGCCGGCACGCCCGGGATCGACCCGAACCTGGACATCACCGCCGTCTCGCGCGTCCGCCGGGCGCAGGGCGATCCGCTGGATGTGGTGGCCAACGTCACCGGCACGCTCCAGCAGCCCCGCGTCCACCTGTCCAGCGACTCGGATCCGCCGGTGAGCGAAAGCGACATTGCCAGCTTCCTCATCTTCGGCCGCTCCGCCCTCGAGCTTTCGCAGGCCGAGACGGACGTCGTCGCCAGCATGCGAGAAGGCATGCTCGGCCTCGCCCGTCCCGTCTTCCTCGGCCTAGCCTCCACTCAGCTACACCAGGCCGCAGCCAACCTGGGGCTGCCCGTCGACTACCTGGCCGTTACAGCCCCCGAGTACGGCTTCGGCGACTACAGTCAGGTCATGAACGCGCACGGCGGCCTCGGTGTGCTCCAGGGCACCCAGCTCGAGGCCGGATTCTACGCGTTCCGCAACCTCTTCGTGCTCGGCAGCTTCACGCCCTTCTCCCGCGGGGCCGGCAACTTCATCGCGACCCGATCCCTCTTCCACCCCGGCTGGGGCGCTCGCGTCGAATGGCGCTTCCAGCCGACCTGGACGATGGAGGTGTACTGGGAGGACCGCTTCGCGCGCACGCCGTCGTTCGGCTACGACCAGATCCATGACCGATCGGTACGAGGGCTCTCTCTCTTCCGGGAGTGGGGGTACTAGCGAGAACCGGGACGCGAGACGCGCACCCGGGGCGCGGGACCTGCGGGGTCAGGTCAGGCTGGACCGGGGCGGCGGAAGCGGGGTATCTTCGGGCGGATGGTGACCCTGAACCGGTGGATGGTGATGCAACGAGTCAAGGTGTTCATGCTGATGGCGGGGCTCACGGCCTTGCTGGTCGTGCTCGGCGGGTACATCGGCGGGCAGGGCGGCGCGGTCATGTTCTTCATTATGGCCGGGCTCATGAACTTCGCCATGTACTGGTGGAGCGACAAGGCGGTCCTGAAGATGTTCAAGGCCCGCGTGGTGGGCCAGCAGGACGCGCCGGAACTGTACGAGATGGTGGATCGTCTGCGGCAGCGGGCGGACCTGCCCATGCCGGTCGTGGCGATCGCGCCCCAGGAGCAGCCGAACGCGTTCGCCACCGGGCGCAACCACGAGAAGGCGGTGGTCTGTGTGACGGCCGGGTTGATGCGGCTGGTGAACAAGCAGGAGATCGAAGGCGTGATCGCCCATGAGCTGGCCCACATCAAGCACCGGCACATGCTCGTGGGCACCATCGCCGCTACGATGGCCGGGGCCATCGCCATGGTCGGGATGATCGTGCGGTGGGGGCTGATCTTCGGCCGGGGTCGCGACGGCGGCAATGCGCTGGGCGCCCTCGCAATGGCCATCGTCGCCCCGATCGCGGCCATGATCATCCAGCTGGCGATCAGCCGCCAGAACGAGTACCAGGCGGACCGCACGGGCGCCGAGATCGCGGGCACGCCGGACGGCCTGGCGAACGCGCTCCGTAAGCTGGAGGATTACGCCGGCCGGATCCCGATGGACGTGAACCCCGCGGCCGCGGCCCTGCCCATCGTGAATCCGCTCAAGGGTCAGCGGGCGGCGTTCGGCAATCTCTTCCGCACCCACCCGTCCACAGAGGACAGGATCGCGCGTCTGGAGGAGCTGGAGCGCGGCGCAGGCCTGGCTCG
This sequence comes from uncultured Gemmatimonadaceae bacterium, assembly GCA_964465415.1. GTDB lineage: Bacteria > Gemmatimonadota > Gemmatimonadetes > Longimicrobiales > RSA9 > SLCC01. The sequence goes on along the minus strand of CAYXJH010000108.1, from coordinate 5,159 downwards.
CTGAGCTTCGACGACGCGGATGTCGTCCGATGGTGACCCCCGTGCGGCCGGCCCCTACGCCGGCCGCACGCTCATCCTCCTGAACCCTGCGGCCGGCCAGGATGACACGGCGAGGCTGCGCCGCAGGATCGGCGGCGCGTTCGCGGCCCGCTCCGCCCCGTTCGACCTGGCGGAGACACAGCACCCGGGTCACGCCACAGAGCTGGCTCGCGAGGCGGCCGCCCTCGGATACCGCGCCGTGTGCGTCGTGGGCGGCGATGGCACGCTGGCGGAGGCAGCCACCGGCCTCGCCGGCACCGACACGCCCCTGGCCCTGATCCCTCGCGGGACGGGCAACCAGGTCGCCCAGAACCTCCGTATCCCCACTACCCTCGAGGACGCCGTCGAGCTGGCCGTCAACGGGAGAGCGGCCGCGGTGGACCTGGGCCGGATCGGTGACCGCCTCTTCGCCCTGGTCGCCGGAGCAGGATACGACGCCGCGACCATGGCGTCCGCGACTCGGGAGATGAAGGGGCGGTGGGGATTCGCCGCCTACATCTTCGCCGCGGTCAAGGAAGCGCTGAAGGCGCACCCGGTCGATTTTCGGATCACCGCGGACGGCGAGGTGCTGGAGGTACGGGCCGTGTCGGTCATGCTGGCCAACGTGGGCGAGCTGTTCGCGGAGTTCGTCCCGTTCCCCGTGGCCCTGGGCCCCCGACCCCGCAGCTCCTGGCAGGACGGCCTCTTCGACGTGGTCGTGGTCGCGCCGCGCCACGCCATGGACGTGCCTGGCGTGCTCTGGAAGGCGGTCGGGAAGCGCTTCGACGGCAAGGATGAGCGCCTCATCCACTTTCAGGCCAAGACCGTCACCATCGAGGCGACGCCGCCCATCGCCGTCCAGATCGATGGCGACCCCGCCGGCGTTACCCCGATCTCTGCCGTAGCGGTCGAGCGCGGCGTACGCATCATCGCGCCCGTCCTGTCCTGAGCCCCGACCCCTCGGTCTCCAACTGGCCGCAGGGTCTTGCCGGCTTCGTGACCCGTCACGACATTCCACCTCTCGTTGGGCCCCGCGCCGTTGCGGGGCCTTTGCGTCGGTGCCACCTGAAGGATGGAGTGCGAGCAACCATGGCGATGTCGGCTTCCCAGCTGCGGCGCGGGACCGTGATCATTCACGACGCTCAGCCGTGCCGCGTCGTGGAGTTCCAGCACATCAAGCCGGGCAAGGGCCCGGCCTACATGCAGACCAAGCTGAAGAACATCCTGACGGGGGCGATCTTCGATTATCGGTTCCGCTCGGCGGACACGGTGGAGAAGGCGTCCATGCAGACCCAGGAGCTCCAGTACCTCTACCACGACGGGCACCACCACTACTTCATGAACAACGAGAACTTCGAGCAGTTTCCCATCAGCGATGATGCACTCGGGGACGCGGCGAAGTGGCTCATCCCCAACATGAACGTCCAGGTCGAGTTCCTGGAGGGCCAGCCGTTCGGCGTCCAGCTCCCCCGCACGCTGGAGCTGCGGGTGGAGGATACGGAGCCGGGCGTTCGTGGGGACACGCGCACGTCAGTGACCAAGCCCGCGAAGCTGGAGAACGGCGTGACCGTGCAGGTCCCCGCCTTCGTGAACAAGGGAGAGCTGGTCAGGGTGGACCCGGAGGAGGGGATCTACCTCGAGCGGGTGCGCTGAGCGTTGCGGCTCCGCCTACGCCAGCCGCTGAGCGCGTTCGCCTGGACACGTCCCGTATGTGAAGGGAATTGATCCAGTTGAACGTGGCTCGAATCGCCGCACGGCCGGTTGTCAGGAGGTTCGCGACATTTTCGGCCCGGTAGTTGCTAAAGGAACCGCCGTGGTCGTGGGGCAAACCTTTACAGGAGCGCGAATCCATGTTGTGGACGATCGTAGTCATCCTGCTGATTCTCTGGCTGCTGGGCTTCCTGGCATTCGATGTCGGCGCGCTGATCCATATCCTTCTGGTGATCGCAATCATCGTGGTACTGGTGAACGTGATCTCGGGTCGCCGGGCAGTCTGACGGAGCGCCGCACCGCCGCTACGGCGGCGGTGCGGCCCGGCCCGTTCGGGCGCGCGGCCGTAGCGCTGGACCGGAAGGACGGGGCGTGGGTATAACGGGGCCTTGACCGGCTCTGGCTCCCATGCCCCACCCTCAACGGTTATGCGTGACGAGAAGCTTATCGTGCGCGGCGCGCGCGAGCACAATCTGGCGGACATTGATGTGGAGATCCCGCGCGACCGTCTGGTCGTGGTGACGGGGATCAGTGGCTCGGGGAAGAGCTCCCTGGCGTTCGACACCATCTACGCGGAGGGCCAGCGTCGGTACGTCGAGTCGCTGTCGGCGTACGCGCGCCAGTTCCTGGGCGTGATGGAGAAGCCGGACGTGGACGTGATCGAAGGGCTGTCCCCCGCCATCTCCATCGAGCAGAAGACGACCGGTCGCAACCCACGCTCGACGGTGGGCACGGTCACGGAGATCTACGACTACCTCCGCCTGCTGTGGGCACGCGTGGGAGTGCCGCACTGCCACACGTGCGGTCGCGCGGTGCAGCCCCAGACCGCGGGTCAGATCGCCGACCGGGTGCTGCGCTGGCCGGGGGGGACGCGCCTCGAAGTGCTCGCACCGCTGGTGCGCGGCCGCAAGGGCGAGTTCCGTGAGCTGTTCGAGGAGGCGCGGAAAAAGGGCTTCGTCCGGGTGCGGGTCGATGGGGAGACCTACGACCTCGAGCAACCGCCGGCGCTGAACCGGTACGAGAACCATTCCATTTCGGTGGTGGTCGACCGTTTGGTGGTGCGGGAGGAGGACCGGGCCAGGCTCGCCGATTCCGTCGAGACCGCGCTTCAGACAGGGGAGGGGACGGCGGAGGTGATTCGCCATGGCGGGTCGCCCGCGGAGGCGACGTCGTTCCTGTTCAGCGAGCGCTTCGCCTGCGTGCACTGCGGTACGTCGATTCCAGAGCTGGAGCCGCGGCAGTTCTCGTTCAACAGCCCGTACGGTGCTTGCGAGGCGTGCGGCGGGTTGGGCACGCGGATGGAGCCCAGCGGCGACCTGGTGGTGGGTGACCCGTCCATCTCGATCCTGGAAGGCGTCATCCTGCCATGGGGCGCCCCTACCGGCCACCTGCGACGCAGCGTGATCGCCGGGCTCGAGGCGCACTACGGGTTCGATGCGAACACGCCGTGGGGCGACCTGGAGCCGACGGTGCAGGACGCGCTGCTCCACGGCTCCGGCGACCGCACGATCACGTTCCCCTACCGGACGGGCGGGAAGTCCGGCAGCTACGAAGAGCCGTGGGAGGGCGTGCTGGCGAACGTGATGAGCCGGTACCATGAGACGGGCTCGGAGAACGTACGGGAGCAGCTCCGGGAATACATGCTGTCCCAACCCTGCCGCTCCTGTGGCGGCCACCGGCTGCGGCCGGAGAGCCTGGCCGTGACCGTGGCCGGTCGGTCCCTGGGCGACATCGCGGAGCTGAGCGTCACGGGTGCGCTGGACTTCTTCCGCGCCCTGCCCGTCTCCGACGAGCCCGATGGGGCCAGCGCGGCCGATGCACTGCCGTCGCAGGTCGCTCGCCCGATTCTCAAGGAAGTCGTCGAGCGCCTCCATTTCCTGGCCAACGTGGGGCTGGACTACCTGACGCTGGGTCGTAGCGCCGAGACCTTGTCGGGTGGGGAGGCGCAGCGGATCCGGCTGGCGACGCAGATCGGAAGCCGATTGGTCGGGGTCCTCTACATCCTGGACGAGCCGAGCATCGGGCTGCACCAGCGCGACAACGAGCGGCTGCTCGACACGCTGCGCCAGCTCCGTGACCTGGGCAACACCGTGATCGTGGTGGAGCATGACGAGGAGACGATCCGCGCAGCGGACCACGTCATCGACCTGGGGCCAGGCGCCGGCCGTCTCGGTGGCCACGTGGTCGCCCAGGGGTCGCTGGATGACGTCCTGGCGGTGCGTGAGTCACTTACCGGCGCGTACCTGCGCGGCGACCGCTCCATTGCCATCCCGGGGGCGCGGCGCGCCCCCGACGCCGGCGAGCTGGTTGTGCGCGGCGCCAGCGAGCACAACCTGAAGGAGCTGGATGTCCGGTTTCCGCTGGGCACGTTCACGTGCGTCACTGGCGTCAGCGGTTCGGGGAAGAGCACGCTGGTGAACGAGATCCTGTTCGAGGCGTTGGCCCGCCATTTCTACCGTCGTCGCACCATCCCCGGCGCCCATGCCGGCCTGGACGGTCTGGACCGGATCGACAAGGTGATCGACATCGACCAATCCCCCATCGGGCGGACCCCACGCTCGAACCCGGCCACCTACACGGGTCTGTTCACGCCTATCCGCCAGCTGTTCGCCGAGCTGCCGGAGTCGAAGATCCGGGGCTACGCGCCCGGTCGGTTCAGCTTCAATGTGAAGGGCGGGCGCTGCGAGGCGTGCGCGGGTGACGGGCTGGTGAAGATCGAGATGCACTTCCTGCCGGATGTGTACGTGCCGTGCGAGGTATGCCGCGGCCGCCGCTACAACCGTGAGACCCTCGAGGTCCTCTACAAGGGCCGCAGCATCGCGGACGTGCTGGACATGACCGTGGCCGAGGCGGTCGAGTTCTTCCACGCCGTGCCCGGGATCCGGCGGAAGCTCGAGACGCTCGCCGACGTGGGCCTGGGCTACATCCATCTCGGACAGTCGGCGACCACCCTGTCCGGCGGCGAGGCGCAGCGGGTAAAGCTGGCGACGGAGCTGGCGAAGCGGGACACCGGTCGCACCCTCTACATCCTCGACGAGCCGACCACCGGCCTTCACTTCGAGGACGTGCGGATGCTGCTGGAGGTCCTGCACCGCCTGGTGGAGCGTGGGAATACGGTGCTGGTGATCGAGCACAACATGGACGTGATCAAGACCGCCGACTGGGTCATCGACCTCGGACCCGAGGGCGGCCACGCCGGCGGCCGCCTCGTGGCCGAAGGCACTCCGGAGGCCGTCGCGGCGAACCCGCTCTCCCATACTGGCCGGTTCCTGGCCGACGTCCTGGGGCTGGCGGCGGTCGGTTAGCGGCGCGAGACGCGAGACCCGTTTCGTATTTCGCGTCTCGTGTCTCGTGTCTCGTGTCTCGTGTCTCGTGCCTCGTGTCTCGTGTCTCTCGTCCCGTGCCTTGCCGAAACCCGGGCGCCGTCGGTA
>CAYXJH010000107.1:0-9251 GCA_964465415.1 uncultured Gemmatimonadaceae bacterium | reverse complement strand
CAGCCGGGCGGCGACCACATCGTGGGCCAGGCCGGGATCGTTGCAGGAGTCGCTCAGGTGGGCGAGGATCACGCCCGCCAAGCCGTCGTGGAGCAGCTCGATGGCCAGGTCGGCGGCTGCCCGGTTGGACAGGTGCCCGTGACTCGATGCGATCCGCTGTTTGACGGACCACGGATACGGTCCGCGCCAGAGCCTGCGCTCGTCGTGATTCGCCTCGAGGACCAGGAGATGGCAGGAGGCGAGGGCGGCGCGTACCCCGGTGGTGGGCCGGCCGAGATCCGTGGCGATGCCCAGCTTCGACCCCGTCCCCGTGTCCGTCACTGTAACCGCGATCGGATCGGCCGCGTCATGGAGCGTGAGAAACGGGTCGATCCGGAGCGGTCCGATCCGGACGGGCTTCGCGGAATCGTACTCTACCACCACCTCGCGCCCGCCCAGCAGGTCCGCGCAGGCCGTCCGGGTCCTGGCAGTGAGGTGGATTGGCGTGCCGAACCGGCGCGCGAAGACACCAACGCCCCGCGTATGGTCGCCATGGTCGTGGGTAACCAGGAGAGCCGTGACCGACTCGGGTGCGACATCGACGGCGGCCATCCGACGGGCCAGGTCCTTGCCACTGAACCCCGCATCCACGAGGAGGCGCACGTCTCCGGCTTCGACGAGGATGGCATTGCCACGGCTGCCACTGCCCAGGACGGTGACCTTCATGCCGGTGAAGGTCGGCCGCGGGCCCAGCGGTGTCAACCGCGCTCGTCCGGAGGCCGCTCGGTCAGCCGCGGGTCTCGCGCCAGGCGGTCTCCAGAAGGCGCTGCTGGCCCGGACTCATCGCCACGTCGCGGCGCTCCATGACCGTGCGAGCCGTTGCGAGGAAGGGTTCCAGCTCGTAGGCCGTACCGGGCGAGCCCCAGGTGAATGGTGGGACATAAGTTGGCGGCATTCCGCCAAAGATGTTGGACGCCGTCTCGATGACCGAGCCGGTGTTGAGCAGCGTGCCGATCGCGGTCTTGACGTGGTCGCCGATGAAGCAGCCGAGCTTGGAGAGCCCGGTGTCGACCGGTCCGGCTCCCGCCGTCCACAGCCGTACGCTGCCGTAGTTGTTCTTGAGGTCGCTGTTCGTCGTGAGCGCGCCGAGGTTCACCCACATCCCCAGGTACGCGTGACCCAGAAAGCCATCGTGGGCCTTGTTCGCGTACCCGAGGATCACGGTCTCTTCGATCTCCCCGTGGACCTTGCACCGGGGCCCGATGGAGGCGCCGTGGATGGGACCACCCAGGAGGGTGGAGTCCGAACCGATGTAGGCGGGGCCGGCCACGTGGGTGAACGGCTCTACGCGCACACCGTCGTCCAGCTGGATCGGTCCGCTTCGTGTATCCAGGACGACGCCGGGCGCGAGTTGGACATCGCGGCCTAGCACCACGGCACCAGCCCCGAGCCGGTCCACATGCGCGGGCAATGAGGCGTCCACGGCGTCAGCCAGGTCGCGAGTCGTCCGTTCCGCGTTCCCGACCACCAGGTCCCACACGTGGGTCAGCGCCGTGCCGGGGAGCTCGTGGCGGCGGCCGTCCGGCGCGTGGGAGTCGGGATCGTCGAAGAACGCCGGCCCCGGCAGGTCGGCCCCGGCGGGGACCCGTGCCCCGACCACCGACCCGGCACGGGTCAGAACGAGCGCGCCGTCCGGGATGTCATGGGGCTCGGCGACGAACCGGGACAGCAGGAAGACGGTGTCGACGTCGCGCGGCAGGCTTTCCGGTTGCACGACCGGACTGGCCCACGGCTCGTCGTAATCCACCAGGCTCCGGCTGGAGACATGACCGGCGCATTCCAGGCGGAGCGCCAGCTCGGCCCGGCGCCGAAGCGTACGGGTACCATACAGCAGCTCACCCGCAGGTCGGGTAAGAGTGAACGGCCTCCAGTCCCGGGCCTGCGTATCGTCGAACAGGAACAGGGCGGCCCGGCTCACCGCCCCCTCTCCCGCACGTGGGGCGGCAGCGCCTCGAGCAGTTCCTTCAGCGACGCTGCCCGTTCACGCGGCATGACCAGCGTAACGCCGTCCACACGAACGACCACGAGGTCCTGCGCCCCGAACACCACCACGGGATCATCGCCGTCGTTCCATACGACGCAGCCGGCGCTGCCGACCAGCTCAGCATGGCCCTGCGTGACGTTGCCGTCGGCGTCCGCAGGCCTCGTGCGGGCGACGGCATCCCACGTGCCCACGTCGTCCCACTCGAACGTGGCGTCCATCACGCCGACCCGCTGGCTGCGCTCCAGAACGCCGTGGTCGATGGACAGCTGCGGGGCCACCGCGAAGTACTCGTCCGTATCGCCGGCATCCAGCAGCGGAAGCAGGCCGGCCAGCTCGGGAGCCGTGGCCCGGGCTTCTTCCAGGAGGCGGACGGCGCGCCACACGAAGATCCCGCTGTTCCAGAGGTAGTCGCCCGAGCCGACGTAGCGCCGAGCCGTCTCCACGTCCGGTTTCTCGACGAACGCATCTACGGCGTGGGCACCACCTTCGTCGAGCGCGGGTCCGCGCCGGATGTAGCCGTAGCCGGTCTCGGCGCGCGTCGGCCTTATGCCCACGGTGAACAGCCGATCGTGACGATCCGCCGCCGCGACCGCCCGGGCGAGCAGGTCCCGGAACGCGCTCGCCGGCCGGATGACGTGGTCGGCGTGCAGCGAGACCATCACCGCGTCCGGATCGGTGGCCGCCAACCGGTGCGCGGCCCACAGAAGGACGGGCGCGGTGCCTCGCGCGCGGGGCTCCACCAGGAAATGCGCCCGTGCCAGCCCGTCCACCGCGTCGCAGATCGGATCGACATACTCCTCGCCGGCCAGGATCCGCACGCGGTCCAGCGGCACCAGGGGCCGTATTCGGTCCACCGTATCCGCGATGAGCGGGCGGTCACTGGCGAGCGGGAGGATCTGCTTCGGCCTGGCCGGCGTGGAAACGGGCCAGAACCTCGAGCCTACTCCTCCGGCCAGAACAACGATCCAGGTGCGGTCAGCGATCGAAGAGCTCGTCGATGCGGGCAAGTAGCTTCTTGGGGCTGAAGGGTTTGGTCAGGAAATCGGTCGCCCCGTACTCGGCAGCCCGCTCCCGATCGGCGTCCTGTCCCTTGGCCGTCAGCATGATCACCGGCACGGCGCTTCGGTGCGGCAGGCGCCGGAGCTCCTCCAGGACGTCGAGGCCACTGGCGTGGGGCATCATGATGTCGAGGAGCACCAGGTCGAAGGCCTCGTCGGTGCGGAGCCGCTCGAGTGCCTCCCTTCCATCATGCACGAGCTCGACCCTGTAGGGCCCATCCTCGAGCTTCATCTGGATGATACGGCCGATGTACGGTTCGTCATCCGCGACGAGCACGGTTCTCCGGTCGGTGTCCGTGACGATCGGCATAGCAGCTCAGGGGGAAGGTCGCGGTGCCGATCCGACGTGGTTGCCAGAATCATGCCCGGCGCGGTTCGGGACCTTGCGGGCCGCGGGCGGGTACGGGAGGCGCAAACATGTCCGGGCCGGCCACGGATGTCAACCGGGAAAGGCACTGTGCCGCCTTGACATCCGGTTTGACCGAACCTTACCCTACGCCCTCGTATGAAGCGACTTCTCGACGGTACACCCCGGGCCCTCATGGGCCTGCTCCTCATTGCAGGCATGAGCCCGCTGCTGGCCTGCGACACGTTCCAGCCGGACTGGTTCGCCATCGAGGACCACGTGGCATTGTACTCCCTGGCCCGCGTCGACTTCGTCGGCCGGGAGGCGGCGTATGACTTCATCGCGCAGCGCCCCGTCGTGGTCGAGGGTAGCAAGACCCAGGATCCGTACGACTTCGATATCGCGATCACAGAGATCGACGGTGTCTTCCACGTGATTCCGGCCGGCGTGTTCGACGGGTTCCCGATCCGCCCAGGTATCGCAGTGGACTCCAGCGGCCTCACGTTCGACGGAATGGACCGTGCGCCCCGCGAGGGCTACGTGACGGACGCGGCCGTGCCGCTCCGCACCGACTGGGTATACGCGGTTCAGACGCGGCGCGACTTCCGTGGCTGCAACATGTTCGGGAAGTTCGAGGCGACGAGCCTGGATCCCGACGGGATCGTGGTCATCCGGGCCGTGCGTAACCCGCTCTGCAACGACCGCAACCTGGTCCCGCCCGGGAACTGACGTGCTGGACATTCGCCGCATCCGGGAGGAGCCGGACCAGGTCCGGGCGAGTCTCGCGGTGCGGGGTGATCCAGGGCTGGATGGCACCATAGACCGGATCCTGGAGCTGGACGAAGCCCGCCGCCGCCTCGTGGGCGAGGTCGATGGCATGCGGGCGCGTCGCAACGAAGTGTCTCCCAGCGTCGCCGCGCTGAAGCGGGAAGGCCGCCACGAAGAGGCGGAGGCCGTGATCCTCGAGATGCGCACGCTGGGTGACCAGCTCGCGGAGCGTGAATCGGCCCTCGGCGCGCTGGATGCCGAGCTCGAGGCCGCGCTCATGGAGGTGCCCAACACCCCGGCCGGGGACGTGCCGGCCGGTGGGGAATCGGCCAACGTGGTGCTGAGGGAGTGGGGCACGGAACCCGAGCCGTTCGATCGGCGCCCCCACTGGGAGCTGGGCGAGACGCTGGGTATCCTGGATCTGCCGCGAGGTGCCAAGATCTCCGGGAGTGGATTCCCGGTATACGTCGGCCCGGGGGCCAGGCTGGAGCGGGCCCTGATCAACTTCATGGTCGACCTGCACACGGATACCCACGGCTACACGGAGATCTGGCCGCCCCTGCTGACGAACCGTGCCGCCGCCATCGGAACGGGCCACCTGCCGAAGTTCGGCGACGAGATGTACCATGCGGCGGAGGATGACCTGTTCCTCGTGCCCACGGCAGAGCTGCCACTGACGAATCTGCACGCGGACGAGATCCTCGCCGCGGACGCGCTACCGGTCCGGTACGCGGCCTACACGCCATGTTTCCGACGGGAGGCTGGCGCCCACGGGAAGGACACGCGGGGCCTCTTGCGTCTTCATCAGTTCGACAAGGTCGAGATGATGCGGTTCGAGCGGCCGGAAATGAGCGATGCCGCGCTGGAGGAGCTGACCGGCCATGCGGAGGCGGTGCTGCGGGCGCTGGGCCTCCGATACCGCGTCCTGCTCCTGGCCGGCGGCGACCTGGGGTTTGCCAACGCCAGGACGTTCGACATCGAGGTGTGGGCGCCGGGCGTGGGTCGATGGCTGGAGGTCTCGAGCTGCTCGACGTACACGGACTACCAGGCCCGTCGCGCGAACGTCCGGTACCGTCCGGAGCCGGGCGCCAGGCCGGAGTTCGTGCACACGCTGAACGGTTCCGGCCTGGGCATCGCCCGGACGATGGTGGCCGTGCTGGAGTGCTACCAGCGGCAGGATGGCAGCATCGACGTACCCGAGGTCCTGGTCGACTACGTCGGCAGCGACCGGATTTCGTGACCGGCGGGGGTACGGATGAACGCCCGTCATTGGCCGGTCGGCCTGGCGCTCCTGGCTATCGCCGTGCTCGGGTCCTACCTCCTCTACACGGAACAGCTGGTCCGCGCCTTCCGGACCGAAGCGGAAGTCCACCGCCGCATGTACGCGCTGGTGCAGCGCGGGCTCCTTTCGACAGATCCGGGCGCGGAGCTGCAGGCCTTGACGGACCTTCAGGCCGAGCTGACGCGGCTCGGCGTCCCCATGGTCGCCGTGAACGCCGAGGGCGTCCCCTACGCGGTGGCCAATCTTCCGTTCGACGCGGACCTCGGGATCGACGCGGATCGCGAGCGCGTGTTGCGCTACGCGCGGCAGCTGGGTCAGCGGAATCCCGTGATCGCCGAGGAAGCCGTGGGCGCGATCCATTTCGGCTCGCCACCCGTGATCGGGCGGCTACGCTGGGCGGCTTCGCTACAGGTGGCCGGGGCGCTCCTCCTCATCTTCGTCGGGTACGTGGTGGTGCGAGGTGCGCTCCGGGCCGAGCGGGAACGGATGTGGAGCGCCATGGCCCGTGAGCTTGCGCATCAGATGGGCACGCCGCTCAGCTCGCTCAAGGGCTGGCAGGAGGTGCTCCGCCTGCCGTCGGAAGAGCGGGCGAGGATGGTACCCGATAGCCGGCTCGCCCGGGAAGTAGGGGCCGACCTGGACCGCCTCGAGCGGGTGTCGCGCCGCTTCGAGCTGATCGGCAAGCCCTCGCCGCTGGCGCCGGTGCGACCCTCCGCGGTAATGCGTGAGCTGGAAGAGTACCTCCGGCCGCGGCTGCCGAAGGAGCCACCGGGGGTCGAGCTGTGCGTTCGGGTGCCGCCGGGCCTGCCGCAGATCCAGGCGAACCAGGTCCTGCTGGTATGGGCGCTGGAGAACTGCGTCAAGAACTCGCTGGACGCCCTGGCCGGCCGCGGTGGTCGTATCCGCCTGGCGGCACGCTCGGCCGATGAGGGCGTGTGCTTCATGGTTTCCGATAACGGCCCTGGCGTGGCCACGACGGTGAAGGACCGGCTGTTCGAGCCCGGCGTGACGACGAAGGCCGGGGGATGGGGCGTGGGGCTCTCGCTGGCCCGGCGCATCGCCGAGGACGTGCACAACGGGACGATCGAGAGCGTCCCCCGTGCGGGTGGCGGGGCACGATTCGCGCTCTACATACCGAGCGGGGCGGGGGCGCGGCGCGGCAGGAAATGAGCGGATGACCGAATGGCTCGCAGGGCTGAACCCGGAGCAGCGGGAGGCGGTAGAGCACTTCGAGGGGCCGCTCCTGGTGCTGGCCGGTGCGGGGTCGGGGAAGACGCGGGTGTTGACGACGCGGATCGTTCACCTGATCCACGAGTTCGGTGTCGACCCGGGCGCGATCCTGGCCGTCACCTTCACCAACAAGGCGGCCGGCGAGATGCGCGAGCGCGTCCGTACGGGTCTGGGCCGTGAGCCGCGCCGCATGTGGATCGGCACGTTCCACTCCATCGGCGCGCGACTGCTCCGACGGCACGGCCATCTGTTGGGCTGGTCGCCGAGCTTCACCATCTACGATGCCGACGGGTCGCTGGCCGCGGTTCGCCGGACGATGGGCGACCTGGGCGTGTCGGAGAAGAAATGGCACCCTAAGGCCGTCCGGTCCGCAATTTCTGACGCGAAGAATCGCCTCATCGACCCGGACGAGTACAGCCGGCTTGCCGGCGACGCGTTCAGCCGAGTGGTCTCGGATCTCTTCCCCGCGTATCAGCGCGCGCTGGCCGACCAGAACGCCCTGGATTTCGACGACCTGCTGGTGAAGCCGGTGGAGCTCTTCCGGACCACACCCGCCGTCCTTCGGCAGTACCGTTCCCGGTTCCGGTTCATCCTGGTCGACGAATACCAGGACACCAATCACGCGCAAGACGCCCTGGTCGATCTGCTCGCCGGAGATCACCAGAACCTGATGGTCGTGGGCGATGACGACCAGTCGATCTACGGATGGCGGGGCGCGGACGTCAGCAACATCCTGGAGTTCGACCGGCGCTTTCCCGGGACGCGCCTGATCCGACTGGAGCAGAACTACCGGTCGACCCGCCGCATCCTGGCGGCGGCGAACGCCGCGATCGCGGAGAACGCGCGCCGCAAGGGGAAGACGCTGCGCACGGACGCGGGAGAGGGTGAGCGGCTTACGATGGTGGAGGCGGTCGACGAACGAGACGAGGCGGACTGGATCGCATCGGAGATCGAGCTGAGGCTGGCGTCGGACGTGGAGCGCTCGCCCCGGGATTTCGCCCTGCTGTATCGCACGAATGCCCAGTCGCGGGAGCTGGAGCGGGCGCTGGTCGAGCGAAGCCTACCCTACAGGATCGTCGGGGGCACGCGGTTCTACGAGCGCCGGGAGATCATGGATGTGCTGGCGTACCTCCGGCTGATCTCGAATCCGCGGGACGGCCAGGCGTTCGACCGCGTAGTCAACTACCCGCGCCGCGGGATCGGGGATGTAGCCCAGGCCCGTCTGCGGGAGTGGGCGCTCGCACGCAGCGTCGGGCTGCTGGATGCGGCACGGGAGGCTCGGTCCATCGACACCATGACCCCGGCCGCCGCCGCGGCACTGGAGGGATTCGCCAGCAGCGTCGATCGGTTCCGTTCCCGAGCGGGGAGCCAGGGCGCCGGAGAGCTGGTGGAGCAGGTCGTGGCCGACGCGGGCATCCTGATCGCCCTGACGGAGGAGGGTCCCGAGGGGGATGAGCGCATCGAGAACGTGCGTGAGCTGATTGCAGGCGCGTACGGCTTCGATGACCGGCTCCCCGCGTTGCGGGAGCTCGAGGAGCTGCCGCCCGATGCTTCAGCGCTCGACCTCTTCCTCCAGGAAGTCTCGCTGATCACGGACATCGATCGGCACGACCCGAGCGCCAATGCGGTCACCCTCATGACGCTGCACACCGCCAAGGGTCTCGAATTCCCGGTTGTGATGATCGCCGGATTGGAGGACGGGCTCTTCCCGCTGGCCCGCTCCTTCGACGAGCCGGCCACGCTGGAGGAGGAGCGCCGGCTGTTCTACGTGGGGCTGACACGGGCCGAAGAGAAGATCTACCTGAGCCACGCCCGCTCCCGCCGCAGGCTGGGCGATCGGGTCGTATGCGTGCCGTCCAGCTTCTTGAAGCCGTTGCCCGAGGAGCTGCTTGAGCGACGCGAGACGCCGCAGGCCAGGCGGCAGGGGCAAGCCTACGCCCGCTGGGATGCCCGCCGCTCGACGCAGGCACGACGCCCGGCCCGCAGGGAGACGGACGTGTTCGGCAACGAGCCGGGCGGGCTGGTGATCGATTACACCGACAGCCAGGACGCGCCGCGGTATATCAAGGGCGAGCGCGTGCGCCATCCCGAGTTCGGGCCAGGGACGATTCGGGAGCTGTCCGGGTTCGGCCAGGACCTGAAGGCCGTGATCGAATTCGAGGCCGTCGGTCGAAAGAAGGTGGTGCTTCGCTACGCGAACCTCCAGAAGGAGTTCTAGCCGTTGGGAGTGACGCCTGACGACGTCCGGCGGCTGGCCGATCTAGCCCGGCTGACCGTGTCACCGGCCGAAGCGGCGGTCATCGCGGACCAGCTCCGAGCGATCATCGAGCACATGACCGCGCTTGGGGTCGACCGTGGCGTCCCGATCGAGGTCGGCCCGGACGATCCGGTCCGGGTCGATCCGGCCAGGGTCGACCCCGACCCGGCGGCGCCACACTTCGAGCTCTCGTCCGCCGAGCCTGGCGGCCTGCGTCAGGACCGGATGGCACCCGCCTGGTCCCACGGCTACTTCACCGTGCCGCGGGCTTTGGCCGGACCGCCGGG
>CAYXJH010000106.1:0-9432 GCA_964465415.1 uncultured Gemmatimonadaceae bacterium | reverse complement strand
GACCCCACCCCCACCCCCACCCGCGTCGCCGTTCCCCACTATCTTGCGGTGCCTCCACCCGCCTGAACAGTCGGGGATTTCCCCGCCGCTTGCGGTGGAAATCCCGCTTGTTTCGGGGCCGCTGGCAGCGTAGGCTGGCACAGGCGGGCGATCTCATCACACGAGGGGTACTCTGTATGGGCCGTACACGGACGATGATCCTGGGCGCTGCGGGGCGGGACTTCCACAACTTCAACGTGGTGTACCGCAACGATCCCGACACCGAGGTGGTGGCCTTCACGGCGGAGCAGATCCCGGGCATTGACGAGCGGACATACCCACCGGAGCTGGCGGGCGATCTGTACCCGGACGGGATCGCCATTCATCCGGAGAGCCGACTGGAGGAGCTGATCGCGGAGCTGAACGTCGAGCGCTGCGTTATGGCGTACTCCGACGTGTCGTACGCCTATGTGATGGGCCTGGCCGCGCGGGTGAACGCGGCGGGTGCGGAGTTCGCCATGCTGGGGGCTGCGCAGACGATGCTGCGGTCGTCGAAGCCGGTGGTGGCGGTCTGCGCGTCGCGCACGGGCGCGGGGAAGAGTCAGACCAGCCGGGCGGTGGTGAAGCTGCTGCGCGAGGCGGGCAAGCGCGTGGCGGTGGTGCGGCACCCCATGCCGTACGGCGACCTGGCGGCGCAGCGGGTCCAGCGGTTCGAGACGGAGGAGGACCTGGTCCGGCACCGGGTGACCATCGAGGAGCGGGAAGAGTACGAGCCTCACATGGCCGCCGGTAGCGTGGTGTTCGCCGGGGTAGACTACGAGGCGATCCTGCGGGAGGCGGAGAGGGAGGCGGATGTCATCCTCTGGGACGGCGGCAACAACGACGTCGCGTTCTACGAGGCGGACGTCTACCTGACACTGGTCGACCCGCACCGGGCCGGCCACGAGCTCAGCTACTACCCCGGCGAGATCAACGTGCGCCTGGCGGATGCGGTCATCGTGAACAAGATCGACACGGCCGACGCGGACAGCGTGTACCAGGTGGAGGAGAACGTCCGGAAGGTGAACCCGGGCGCGGTCATCATCGAGGCCGCGTCGCCACTATTCATCGACAGGCCGGACGTGCTGCGGGGGAAGAGGGTCCTCTGCGTCGAGGATGGGCCGACCCTGACGCATGGCGAGATGACCTTCGGGGCAGGGGTCATCGGCGCCCGGAAGGCCGGCGCGGCGGAGATCGTGGATCCCCGGGAGTTCGCCGTGGGCGAGATCCACGCTACCTTCGAGCGGTATCCCGACATCGGCGCGCTCCTCCCCGCCATGGGGTACGGGGAGCGGCAGATCCAGGACCTGGAAGCCACGATCCGCGCAGCGGCCGACCGGGGCGTGGAGGCCGTCGCGATCGGCACGCCGATCGACCTGGGCCGGCTCATCGAGATTCCGCTTCCCCACACCCGGATCCGCTACGAGCTCCAGGTTCTGGGCGCGCCCACGCTGGAGCACGTGCTCGCCCCCGTGCTCAACGCCGCGTCCGTGGAGGAACGGAGCGGGGCGGCGACGCCGGCCTGACGGCGGAGGGGCATCTCAGGCACCACCGCCCGGCGCGCTCATGCGATCAGGCGGTGTCACACGACCGGACGACAGGAGACACGCCATGCGCTGGACCGCACTCACCGCAGGACTCGCCCTGGCCACCGGCGCCGCGGCGTGCGAGCTCGAACGGACGCCACAACCCGCCGACACCGGTCCAGCCCAGGTCGAGATCGCGGAACGACGCTACGACCCCGCCACATTCGACACGGTGGTCTGGGTCAGTCAGGAAGCCGCAGTCGAACGGGGGCGGGACATCTACGCCTGGGTCTGCGCCGACTGCCACGGCCCCGAGGGGTACGGGGACGGAGGGCGCGTCATCGATGGCGACACCATCCGGCCACCCTCGTTCCACCAGGAGGGCTGGGTGTACGCCACGCGGCCCGAGGAGCTGCACCGGCGGGTGTTCGTCGGCAACGCCCTCGGCATGCCGCACTGGGGCCTCCGCCTCATGCGACCCCGTGACATCGTCGCGCTCGAAAAGTACATCCGGCTGGACCTGGTCGGGGCGGAGCCCTGAGTCACGCGGTTCCCACGCCGGCCCGGGGGCGAGGCGAAGCGTCCTGGTCGGCCACGTTCTGCTTCTGGCGGCGGACCTGTGCTTCGCTGAGCCAGTCCTCGGCCATGAGCGCCCCCCGCATGGCGAGGCCCATGGCGAGGCGGAGTGGCTCGGGCGGCCAGGGAATGACGCGGCGTCCGACGAACGGGGACGTCGTGAGGTCGGACTCGCGTTCCAGGACCATGTCCCGGAGGGCCTGAGCGTTGAGGTGGGTCATGGAGACGCCATGCCCGATACAGCCGAGGCTGAAGATGGCGCGGCGGTCGCCGAGGTACCCCATGGCGGGTGTCATGTCGACCGTGACGGAGAAGGGCCCACCCCAGCGGTGGGAGAAGCGGACATCGCGCAGGTGAGGGAACGTGGCGCGGAAGTGGCCCTCGACCTCCGCCCATGACTTGGGGTTGTGGTCCCCGTTCAGGCCATTGGCCCAGGTGAAGCCGACGGGCCCTCCCCCCATGGTGATGCGATTGTCGAGCGTGAGGCGGTAGTGGTGGATGAGGTTGCGGGTATCCTCCACGCCTTCGCGGCCCTGCCAGCCGATGGGCTCGATCTGCTCGGGGGTGAGCGGCTCGGTGGACATCATGTGGGTGAACGCGGGCACCTGCTTCCGCCGGAGCTGTGGGAACAGGTGGGAGTACGCGTTGGTGGCGAAGACCACCTTGTCGGCGGTTACGGTACCGCGGGGCGTCCGGAGGCGGAACCTGTCCCCGCGCTCGACCTTGAGGACGGGTGAGTTCTCGAAGACGCGGGCGCCGTGGCGGATGGCCAGGTCCCGCTCGGCGCGGACGAGCTTGAGGGGGTGGACGAGGACGAGGCGAGGCTCCCAGAGGGCGCCCAGGTGAATGGGGGAGTCGACGCGTTGGCGGACCTCCCGCTGGTCCAGATAGTAGATGTCGTCGAAGCCGAGCCGGTTCATGAGGTCGACTTCCTTGCGGACCTTCTTCAGGTAACGGTCCGTGGTGGCGACGCGGAGGAAGCCCGGCCGGATCTTGTCGCAGTCGAGGCCCTCACGGTCGACGAGCTCGTCGAGGGTATCGACCGCGCGCATCATGTAGCGGTGTGCCCGGACCAGGAAGTCCTTGCCCTTGATCATACCGGTTGCGCCGAAGCCCAGGCCGACGACGGTCATGGCGAACGAGCCGTTCCGACCGCTGGCGCCGTAGCCGATCTCGCGGGCCTCCAACACCGCCACGTTGAGGCCGGGATCGGCGCGGCGCAGCTCGTAGGCGGTCGTCAGCCCGGTGTATCCGCCCCCGATGATGGCGACATCGACGGTGGTATCCTCCTGTAGCGAAGGCCCCGGCGAGTAGGGACCGGCCGTCGCGGCCCACATGGAATCGACGGTATCTGGCAGGGGCAGCGACATGGCGCGCTCTCCGGTCCGCAGTGCAGGGCGGGACCACCGATCCGACGGCCCCGGACCGTGTCAATGTGGAGGCACTCAGCGGGGCGAACAAGAGCCGGCCGGCGCATTCGACGAAGGCGAGCCACGGGTTGTTATCGGCATCAGTTTCCGGCACCTTTACCGGGATGAGCGGCTTTTTTCGCAGGGTGAAGGATCGGAAGGTGGTCCAGTGGGCGCTGGCATATCTGGCGGGCGCCTGGCTGCTGCTACAGGTCACCTCCGTGGTCGGCAGCGGATTTGCCTGGCCGCCGATCGTCCTTCGCAGCCTGACCGTCGTCCTGGGCATCGGCTTCCTCGGCGCGCTGGTCGTGGCCTGGTACCACGGCGAGAAGGGGGCGCAGCGGGTCAGCGTGCTGGAGGTCCTCCTGTTGGCGGGGATCCTGGTGCTGGCGGCCGCGGCGGTCGCGCTGGTGCGACCGGAAGCCGAGCTCCCGGCTTCGACCACGATGCACGGTGCGGCGAACACGGGAGGGGCAGCGGCCGAGGCAAGCAGATCGATCGTCGTCCTGCCATTCGTCAATACCAGCGCGGACACGGAAAACGAGTACTTCAGCGACGGGATCACGGAGGAGCTGCTCGGCGCGCTAGCGGGCGTGGACGGGCTGCGTGTGGCGTCGAGGACGTCGTCGTTCGCGTTCAAGGGGCGTGACCTGCCCGTCCAGGAGATTGGCCGCGCCCTGAACGTGGCGAGCGTCGTGGAAGGTAGCGTCCGGAAGGCCGGTGACCAGATCCGGATCACGGCCCGGCTGACGGACGCCCGGGCGGACGAGCAGCTCTGGTCGGCCAGCTATACGCGGGACCTGCGGGACATCTTCGAGGTCCAGGAGGAGATCGCCCGAGAGGTCGTGCTGGCGCTGCGAGGACATCTCCTCGGCGACGACGAGCGGATCGTGGACCGCCCGACGAACGACATCGGCGCGTACGACGCCTACCTCCGCGGGCGCTACCTGTGGCATCGTCGGACGCGGCAGAGCCTCCTGGCGGCGCGTGAGCAGTTCCGCGCCGCGGTCCGACGGGAGCCTGGCTTTGCCAGGGCGCACCTGGGTCTGGCGGACGCGTACGCCGTCATGGGCTTCTACGACCAGATCCCGCCGACCGAAGCGTTCCCGGCGGCACAGGCGGCGGCGCAGACCGCGCTGGAGCTGGATCCGCAGCTCGCCGGTGCCCACGCGACGCTGGGCTACGTCGCGCTGTACCACGACTGGGACTGGAGCCGGGCCGAGACGGAATTCAGGACAGCGATCGCCATGGACCCGCGCTATTCGGTGGCGCACCAGTGGCTGGCCAACTACCTGGTCGCCATGGGACGCTTCGATGAGGCCATAGCGTCCATGCGGCGGGCGCTGGAGCTGGACCCGCTGTCTTTGATCGCCAGCGCCGCGCTGGGCTGGGCCCATCACTTCGCCGGCAACCAGGAGGCGGCGCTGGACCAGTACCGGCGGACGCTGGAGCTGGAACCGGGCTTCCAGCTGGCGCACCTCTGGAACGGGCTGGCGCTCCTCGAGGCGGACCAGCCGCGGACTGCCCTGCGCTCGATCCGCCGCGCGGTGCAGCTCGCGCCGGACGATCCGCTGATCGTCGCCACGCTGGCATTCGCACAGGCGCGGGCCGGCGCGACCGCTGATGCCCTTGATTTGCTGGCCTGGCTCGAGGCGCGCGAGCAACGACAGCACACGCCATCCTACGAGATCGCGAAGGTGCACCTCGCGCTGGGCGACCGGGACGCCGCCCTGACCTGGCTGGAGCGCGCGTTCCGGGAGCGTTCCCACTCCATCGCGTTTCTCGCCGTCGACCCCGGCCTCGCCCCACTCCACGGCGACCCCGCGTACCGCGACCTGGTTCGCCGGGCCGACCTCGAGCCCGTCCTGGGACGCGCGGCGGACCCGCCACGCCCGTAAGCACCTACGTACCGCGTTCGGCTTGCTCGGCATCGAACCGGCGCCGGATCTCATCCGGCTCGAGGTGCTCGAGCTCGTGGCCCAGCAGCCACTCATGGCCGAACGGGTCGCGTATCCGGCACTGACGCTCGCCGTGGCCGTAGTCGGCGGGCTCGCGGAGCATCGTGGCGCCGGCCTCCAGCGCGATCCGGGCCAGGGTGTCCACGTCGTCCACGTGCAGGTGGATCGTGGTGCCCGTTCCGCCGTACGCCAGCGGGCTGAGCAGACCCAGCTCCGGATGCTCGTCGACGACCATGAGCGTGGCCGGGCCCACGGCGATCTCGGCGTGGGAGACGCGGCCGCCCGGCTCGTCCAGCCTGAACTGCTCCCGTGCGCCGAACACCCGCGTGTAGAAGTCGAGGGCGGCGGGAGCGCCCCGCACACAGAGGTAAGGGAAGACCTCCTGCACGGGTGACGGCCTCACGGCTGACTCCGCCCCGGCCGACCCCGCCGGGGGCGCACGCTCAGTCACCGGAGCCCGCGCCTTCGGCTTGCCTGGCCTGCTCGGCCTGCCGACGGGCCATCTCCTCGGGAGTTACGTTCTCGACGCGGGTCGCGATCCACCACTGGTTCCCGGCCGCGTCGATCACCCCGCCGGACCGGTCGCCGTAGAACATGTCCGCCGGCTCCCGGGCCGTTCTGGCTCCGGCCTCCAGCGCCCGGGCGTAGGCGGCGTCCACGTCCTCCACGTACAGGTGCAGCATGGCCGGCATGGGCGGCCACTCGTCGTTCGCCTCGCCGAGCATTACCCGCGAATCCCCGATCTGCGCTTCCGCGTGCATCACCCGACCCTCCGGAGTCCGCGAGGTATGGAGGATCGTCGCGTCGAACGCCTGCTCCATGAATCGCAGCACCTCCTGCGCATCCGCCACCACGAGGTACGGGGTCACCGTATGGTAGCCCTCGGGAATCGGCTTCACTGGCTCACTCATGTCTCGCCTCCGGTTGCCTTGTTCGACGCCTTCTCTATGGGCCTGGAGGCCAAGTATAACGGCCCCACCGTCGGGAAGGATTGGAAAAAAGAGCTCTTCCGACTGCTGCGGAGCCGCGTCGTCAGGAAGCGTGCTCCGCCAGGTTCACGCTGTCGGGGAAGCGGAGTCCGGCCCGGTACTCACCGGGCGTGAAGCCGGAGAGGTCCCGGAACTCGGCGTTGAAGTGGGGCTGGTCATAGTACCCGGCATCCAGGGCAATGTCGGAGAGTCGGCGCTCGACGTCACCCACGAGCTCGAGGGCGCGGCGGAACCGGACGATGCGGGCAAGCGTCTTGGGCGGCACGCCGACCTGCTCCCGGAACGTCCGGGTAATGCGGCTCTTCGACCAACCGGTCCGGTCCCGCAGCCGACCGATGGCGATGGCTCCGCGGGACCGCTCGATCTCGGAAGCCATCCACGTGACGGCCGCGTCCGGCCCAGGGACCGACCGGATGCGGTCCTGGACCCATGCTGCCGCCGCCCTCACCCGGGCCTCGGGCGTGCGGGCAGCGGCGCACCAGTGGGCGAGGCGTTGGGCCGACCCCCCCAGTAGGTCGGGCAGGGCCACGGTGATCCCGGTCAGCTCGTGTGTCGGGCGACCGAGCAGGGCGAACGCACCAGTCGGGTGCAGGCGCACGCCCAGGACCGCCGACTCCCCGGCCGGGGCCTCGATGACCTCGGGCCGCAGGAGCAGGCCCGAGAGGCAGGTGTCCGGGAACCGTTCGATGCGGCGGTCTTCCACCAACCGGTACGGCTTTCCGAGGTGAACGATCAGCTCCAGGCGGCCGTCGGGGAAGTGCCGCTCCCGCAGGCGCGCCATCCGCCCCTCGAAGTACCAGATC
The DNA here is from genome assembly GCA_964465415.1 of uncultured Gemmatimonadaceae bacterium. Classification (GTDB taxonomy): domain Bacteria; phylum Gemmatimonadota; class Gemmatimonadetes; order Longimicrobiales; family RSA9; genus SLCC01. The sequence continues at coordinate 2,153 of CAYXJH010000106.1, read as the reverse complement.
CCTTCGACGAGCCCGGCCAGGGAGCGGGGCGACCAGCGGGCCAGCAGCCATCGGCCGAGCGTCGAATCGTGGTGTTCCACACGGATTTCGGCGCCCATGCGAGCCCTACTCCGCCGCCGCGATCGCCGCCAGGAACACCTCGCCGTACCGCTCCAGCTTGCTGGGCCCCACGCCGGAGATGCGGAGCAGCCCGGCCGAGGTAGCGGGGCGCTGGTCGGCCATGGCCCGGAGCACACGGTCGTTGAAGATCACGTAGGCCGGGACGCCGCGCTCGTCGGCGAGTCGCTTGCGCAGCCCGCGGAGCCGGTCGAAGAGGGTATCGTCGTCCGAATCGAAGGTGGGGGGGGGCAACTCGTCCCAGGGCGCGATGTCGCCCGGGCCGGCGATGCGCCCGTCGTGGACCCGCCCGGACCTGGCCGCCCGGCCACCCCCGCCGCGCCTGACCCCACCGCCTCGCTTCCCGGTCCCGTACGTGAGCATGGCATCGGCGGCCATGTCCTCGACGCACACGCCCCGGCAGACATCGCAGGCATCGCCGCAGTCGTCGATCTGCTCGTCGAAGTAGGCGACGATGGCGCGGTGGCGGCAGGCGCGGCGCTCGACCATGTCGAACAGGCCGATGGTGGCGCGCGCCTTCTCCTCGCGGAGCGTCGGGTCCTCGATCCCGTCCAGGAAGCGCTCGTGCATCTTGACGTCGGCCCAGGAGTAGAAGAGGAAGCAGTCCGAGTCCAGGCCATCCCGGCCGGCCCGGCCGATCTCCTGGTACCAGCTCTCCACATCCTTCGGCATGTCCCGGTGGATGACGTAACGCACGTTCGACTTGTCGATCCCCATGCCGAACGCAATGGTGGCGACGATCACATCGGCGTCATCCTTCTGGAACGCCTCCTGGTTCGCCGCCCGCTCCTCGTCCGTCATCCCGGCGTGGTAGGGGAGCGCCCGGATGCCGTGGCCGGCCAGGTAGTCGGCGGTCTGGTCGACGGTCCGGCGGGACAGGCAGTAGACGATCCCACTCTGGCCCGACCGCTCCCGGACCAGCGCCAGGATCTCCCGCCGGGTGTCCCCGCCCTGCCCCTTCTTCCGGACGTGGACCTTCAGGTTCTGCCGGAAGAACGAGCCCTTGTACCCCTTCGGCTTCACCATCCCCAGCTGGCGCAGGATGTCCCGGGCGACGCGGCGGGTGGCCGTGGCCGTGAGCGCCAGAACCGGAACGCCCAGCTCCTCCTTCAGCCCCCACAGTCGCCGGTACGATGGCCGGAAGTCGTGGCCCCACTGTGAGATGCAGTGGGCCTCGTCCACCACCAGCAGCGACAGCGGCCAGCCCCGGAGGGCGTCCCGCAGGTAGCCGTCCAGCGCCTCCGGCGCCAGGTAGACCAACTCGTACTCGCCGCGACGGAGCCCTTCCAGGCGACGACGTCGCTCGTCCGGCTCCAGCGTCGAGTTCAACGCCGTCGCGCGGAAGCCCAGTTCCTCGAGCGCGTCCACCTGGTCCTTCATCAGGCTGATCAGCGGCGAGATCACCAGCACCGCGCCCGGCAGAATCCTGGCCGGGAGCTGGAACGTCAGCGACTTGCCCGCCCCCGTCGGCATCACTGCGATGCAGTCGTGGCCTTCCAGCACCGCCTGGATGACCAGCTCCTGGCCCGGCCGGAACGCATCGAACCCGAAACCGTCCTTCAGGACGGCGAGCAGGTCGGTGCGTTCGGCGGTCTCGGCTCCTCGGCTCATCTCGCGATCGTCTGGAGGTGGCAATTCTTGCATGCGACGCGGGGCAGGAACATAGCGGGAGGGGACGGGAGAGGCGACGGTCGACGTCGACGTTGAGGGGGGTCGGCTTTCCAAGCGGGGCACCACCGCGCATCCTTGGCCCCCATGAGCGCGCTCGTGTTCGATTTTCCGGAACGCGACTCGGGTGTGGCCGCGCGTGTGGTCTACCGGGACCCGATCCAGGTCGTCATCGCCGCCACCACGGACCAGGTCCTCGACGCGGTGGCAGAGGTCGAGCGGGCGGTCGCCGACGGGTTGCACGCCGCCGGGTTCATGGCGTACGAGGCGGCGCCGGCGTTCGAGCCGCGCATGAGGGTGCGCTCTGGAAACCGGCTCCCGCTGCTCTGGTTCGGCTACGGCGTGATCGGCGGCATCGGACTCGGACT
>CAYXJH010000105.1:431-9593 GCA_964465415.1 uncultured Gemmatimonadaceae bacterium | reverse complement strand
GACGCCGCGTTGCGCGCGCGGATGGGCGACGCGGCCGTGGCAGCCGCCCGGGCGGTGGACTACCGGAACGCGGGCACCGTCGAGTTCCTCTACCAGGACGACGACTTCTTCTTTCTCGAGATGAACACGCGGATCCAGGTGGAGCATCCGGTGACGGAGCTCGTTACGGGGATCGACCTGGTGCAGTGGCAGCTGCGCGTGGCGGCGGGGGAGCGCCTCCCCATGACGCAGGAGGAGATCCGCTGGACCGGCCACGCCATCGAATGCCGGATCACGAGCGAGGACCCCGCGCACGGGTTCCTGCCGTCCAGCGGGACGATCGAGCTGATCCACCTTCCAGCCGGCCCTGGCGTCCGTTGGGACGGCGGCATTCAGGAGGGTGACCAGGTCTCGCTCTTCTATGACCCGATGCTCGGCAAGCTCGTGGTCCACGCACCCGACCGGGAGATGGCCATCGAGCGCATGCGCCGTGCGCTGGACGAGCTGCGGATCGTGGGAGTCGAGACCAGCACGCTGTTCCACCGCCGCGTGCTCCTGGAGCCCGATTTCCGGGCCGGGCGATTCGACATCCGCTATGTCGAGGAACACCCGGACCTGGTGAGCGCCTCCGCGCCGGACGCGGTGCTGCGTGCCGGGGCCGTGGCCGCAGCCCTCCTTGCCGAGGAGGCAAGGCAGCGACGGGCGCTCCAACGCATCCAGACCGGCGACACGACGGCGTCCCGGTGGCGCGACATGGGCTGGCGCTGACGCAGCTGGCGCAACCGCTTGCCACCGGGATAGTTCGCCGCATCTTGCTTGCCTTTTGGAGCCCCCCTTTCTAACATGGTCGCACGCCCCTCACGCGCCGTACCACGGCCGGTCTTCTCTCGTCGAACATTACGCAAAGGGCCGCCAAGGATGCGGGACGAACCCGAGGTGCTGGAACCGGCCGCGCTGGACCGGCTTCTCCGCGTAGGAGGCCAGGACTTCGTGATCGAGATGATCGACCTGTTCCTGCTCCATGCACCGCAGCGGCTGGAGGCGGCCACCGAGGCGATGGAGGCCGGCGACCTCGTGACCGTTCATCGATCCGCTCACTCGCTCAAGTCCACCGCCGCGAACATGGGGGGCCTCCGGCTTCAGGCCGCGGCGGCGCGGGCGGAGGCGAAAGCGGCCGCCGGGGCGGTCAAAGGGATGAACCCGCTCATCGAGGCGATGCGGGCGTGTTTCACCGAGCTGAGACCACGACTGGTGGAAGAGCGCGCCCGACGCGAGGCCCTGCTCGGCCCGCCCGCGGGTGAAGCATGAGCCAGGGTGGGGAGGCGCCGGTCCGACGGCTTCGCCTCGTCTTGCGAGACCACAGGGTACTGGAGGCCGACGCCCGGGTCCCCGCCGGTCAGTCCCTGGCGGCGTTTCTGGGGAGTCGCACCCGGTACGTGTACCTGACCGGCGTCGACTGGCTGGGCACCGGTGAGCAGATGCCCCACGTGGCGCTCAAGATCGACACGATCCTGTGGGCGTTCGACGAGGACGAAGAAGCTCCCGCCGTCGGTTCCGCTACGGCCCGGCCGGTCGACGTGGAGGTGGAAGGGGGATACCTGCTGGGTGCGGGCCTGGCCCTCACCGAGGGCCAGCGGCTGAGCGAGTTCCTCCAGTCCGCCCCGGCCTTCATCCCGCTACGAGGCGCGGAGCTGAGGCCCCGCGGAAAGACGCTGGGTGACATCGTGGTGAACCACCACGTCATCCAGGTCGTCCGTGAGCGCTCCGCCGGGGACCCTGACCGTGAGGCTCCGGCCACCTGATCCATGGCATCCGATCCGGTCATGACCACCATCACGGGCATCGCCGCGGGTGGTGCGGGAGTCGGTCGCCTTCCGGATGGGAGGGTGACGTTCGTGCACCGGACGGCGCCCGGCGACTCGGTCGAGATCAGCATCGTCGAGCAGAAGCGGCGCTGGAGCCGCGGCCGACTCGTTCGTATCCTCGAGCCCGGCCCCGGCCGCCGTTCGCCGCCCTGCCCACATTATGAACGGTGCGGCGGCTGCACGCTGGAGCACCTGGACTACGGCCACCAGCTGGCCGCGAAGTCCCGCATCGCGGTGGACGCGCTGGAGCGGATTGGCGCCCTGACGCTGGATCCACCCGCGGTGGAGCCGTCGCCCGCGGAGCTCCGGTATCGGAACCGCGTGACGTTCACGTTGCGGCGAACCACCGACGGCATCGTCGCCGGGTTCCATGAGCTGGAACGCCCCGACCGCCTCCTGGACGTCACCGGTGCCTGCTTGCTTCCCGAGGAGCCTATCGCCGGGGCATGGGATGCGCTCCGATCCGGCTGGGGGCCGTCGGCCCACCTGCTCCCCTCCGGGCGGGAGCTTCGGCTGACCCTTCGGGCGACCGCCGGCGGGATCGTCACGCTGGCGGTGGACGGCGGTTACGGACCGGGCCGGCCCGCTGAGATCCTGACCCGCGTTCCGGCCATTCGAGCGGTGTGGCACCGGCCTCGGGGTGGCGACACATTCGAACGGCTGGCGGGCGAAGCGAAGCTGGAGGAGTGGTGGTCCGAGGAGCTCGTGGAGCTGAGCGGCGATGTTTTCACCCAGGTGAACCGGCGCGCGGCGGAGCTTCTGGAGCGGCATGTGCTGGAGCGGGTGCGGGCGAGCGGCGCGGGTCGTGTCCTGGATGCCTATTGCGGGGTCGGGATCCATGCCCGACGCCTGGAACGTGAGGGCTATGACGTCGTGGGCATCGATGCCCATCCCGCGGCGGTGGCGGAGGCCCGACGTTCGGCGCCGGACAGCCTGTTCCTGCTGGGCACCGTGGAGGCGCGGCTGGCCGAGGCCCTGCCCGTGGACGTGGCGATCCTGAACCCGCCACGCGCGGGCCTGCGCGAGGAGGTAGTGGACGGACTGCGGCGCCAGGCCCCGGCGAGGATCCTGTACGTGAGCTGCAACCCGGCCACGCTGGCCCGCGACCTGAACCGGATGAAGGACACCTGGGAGTTGACCGCCGTGCGCTGCTTCGATCTGTTCCCACAGACGGCCCACGTGGAGACGGTGGCGGAGATGCGATGCTTTACTTCGTGACGATCGGACAGCGGACGTTCGAGGTCGATCTGACCGGCGAGAGCCCGCGGATCGACGGTGACCCGATAGAGGTCTCCCTTACCAGGGTCGCGGACACCCCTACACTGCACCTGCTGGCGGACGGACGTTCCCACACGCTGATCGCCCGGCGCGATGACACGGGCTCGTGGGACCTCCACATGGATGGCGAGCGGTTCGTCGCCGACGTGGTGGACGAGCGGACGCGGGCGATTCAGGCGATGACAGGGCAGAGCGGCGCGGTGCGCGGACCCCGGCCGGTCCGGGCGCCGATGCCTGGCATGGTGGTCCGGGTCAGCGTGCAGTCGGGTGATCATGTGGAGGCCGGCCAGAGCGTGGTCATCATGGAGGCGATGAAGATGGAGAACGACCTGAAGGCCGAGACGGCAGGTGTGGTCCAAAGCGTGGCCGCCGAGCCCGGCCAGGCGGTGGAGAAGGGGGCGATCCTGGTTGAATTCCGGTCGGAGGAGGAAGGTGGCTGATCGACCGCGCGCAGGCCTCGTGAACACGAGCGGTCTGGACATCGCGCCGGTGTATGGCCCGGAGGACGCCCGTACCGAGCTCGGTGAACCCGGGGCGTATCCGTTCACCCGAGGCGTCTATCCGACCATGTACCGCGGCCGGCTGTGGACCATGCGGCAGTACTCCGGGTTCGGGACCGCGGAGGAGACGAACGCCCGGTATCGGTACCTCCTGGCGGCGGGGCAGACGGGGCTGAGCGTCGCCTTCGACCTCCCCACCCAGATGGGCTACGATTCGGATGCGGCCATGGCCCATGGCGAGGTGGGTCGCGTGGGCGTGGCGATCGACTCGCTCGAGGACATGCGGGTCCTGTTCCGCGACATCCCGCTCGAAGATGTCTCCGTGTCCATGACCATCAACGCCACTGCGCCCATACTCCTCGCACTCTACGTTGCGCTGGGCGATGAGCGCGGCGTGCCCCGGGACCGGCTCACGGGCACCGTGCAGAACGATATCCTCAAGGAGTACATCGCCCGGGGCACGTACATCTATCCCGTCGAACCGAGCCTCCGTCTGGTCACGGACACGTTCGCCTTCTGCGCCGCCGCGGTCCCGCGCTGGAACACGATATCGATCAGCGGCTACCACATGCGGGAGGCGGGCTCGACGGCGGCCCAGGAGATCGCCTTCACGTTCGCCAACGCCCTGGAGTACGTGGACCGTGCAATCGCGGCCGGGCTGGACGTGGAGGAGTTCGCCCCCAGGCTCTCCTTCTTCTTCGCCGCGCACAGCGATCTCTTCGAGGAAGTGGCCAAGTTCCGTGCGGCCCGCCGCCTGTGGGCGAAGCTCATCCGCGAGCGGTACGCTGGCAGCGACAACGCGGCGCGACTGCGGTTCCATACCCAGACCGGCGGGGTTACGCTGACCGCGCAACAGCCATTGAACAACGTGGTCCGCGTCACGGTGCAGGCGCTGGCCGCCGTGCTGGGCGGCACACAGTCCCTCCACACGAACGCATACGACGAGGCCCTGGCGCTGCCCACGTCCGAGTCGGCCAAGCTGGCGCTCCGCACGCAGCAGGTCGTAGCCCACGAGTCCGGCGCCGCCTCGACCGTGGACCCGCTCGGCGGCAGCTATTATGTGGAGGCGCTCACGGATTCTCTGGAAGCGGCCGCACGGTCCTATATCGACGAGGTCGACGCTCAGGGCGGGGCCGCGCGCGCCATAGCGTACCTCCAGGAGGAGATCCACCGCGCGGCCTACGAGCATCAGAAGTCGGTCGAGAGCGGCGATCGCGTGATCGTGGGGGTGAACGCCCACCGGGAGCCCGGGCCCGCTCCGCGCATCGAGCAGCCGGACTACGCGGCGCTGGAGCGGGGCCAGTGTGAGCGGCTGCGCGCACTGAAGGCGGCACGGGAGGCGTCAGCGGTCCAGGCCTCGCTGGAGGCGGTGCGCGTCGCGGCCACGGGAACGGACAATCTGCTGCCGCCCATGGTGGATGCGGTGAAGTCGATGGCCACGCTGGGCGAGATCAGTGATGTGTTGCGCCAGGCCTGGGGTCAGTACCGGAGCGGTTGAACCAGCGGTCGAAAGAGAACGGAGCGGGATGCCTACGTACGAGTATCGGTGCCCGAAGGGGCACGAGTTCGAGAAGTTCCAACGCATGAGCGAGCCACCCGTCGCGCAATGCCCGGCGTGCGGCCAGGAAGCGACGCGCCTCCTCTCCGGTGGCGCTGGCCTGCTGTTCAAGGGCGAGGGCTTCTATATCACGGACTACCGCAGCGACAGCTACAAGAAGGAAGCCGAGCGGGAGAAGCCAACGGACGCCAAGGCCGGAACGAAGTCGGATGCCAAGTCCGATTCCAAGGGGGATTCAGGCTCTGCCGGGTCCAAGCCGGCGGCGGACCGGGGCGCGGCCGACAAGCCGGCGTCGGGCGGTGGGGGGAAGGCGCAGGGCGAGTCGGGCTCCTCGTCGTCCCAGGAGTCGGGATGAACGCGGAGCAGCAGCTCCGTACCGGTCTGGCCGAGGCGCTGGCCGAGCTCGGAGTCACCGGCGTCGATGTGCAGCTCGAGCGACCTCGCAACCCGGAGCACGGCGACTGGTCGAGCAACGTGGCGATGGTCGTCGCGGGGCGGCTCGGCAAGCCACCCAGGGAGGTCGCCACCACCATCCTGGACCGGCTCGACCTGGCCCGCTCCGGCGTACGCGACGCGGACGTGGCGGGGCCGGGTTTCATCAACTTCCGGCTCTCGAGCGCCGAGGTCCACGCCCTGCTGGAACGGGTTCTGACCGAGGACGAGCGGTACGGCCGCCACGAGCGAAATGACCCGCGTCGGGTCGTGGTGGAGTTCGTGTCGGCGAACCCCACCGGCCCGCTCCACGTGGCGCACGGCCGTGGCGCGGCGCTGGGCGATGCCATCGCCACCCTCCTGGACTGGGTCGGGGAGCGGCCATTCCGCGAGTTCTACGTGAACGACGCCGGGGTCCAGATCGACCGACTGGCCGAGTCGGTGGACGTCCGGTGGCGGGAGCTCCGAGGGGAGAAGGTAGCCATCCCGGAGGGCGGCTACCACGGCGACTACGTCCGGGACCTGGCGCGCGAGGCGAGCACGGCGCTCGGGGACCGGGTGGGTGGGCTGCCGGCCGGAGAGCGGATCGAGCTGTTCCGGGACTGGGCCGTGGAGCGGCTCAGGGCCGGGCAGGCGGAGGACCTGCGCGAGTTCGGGGTTGAATTCGACGAATGGTACCCGGAGAGCCGGGTCTACCGGGAGGGTCTGATCCAGGAAACGCTGGCGGACCTGGGTGGGCGGGAGCTCACGTACGAGCAGGACGGCGCCACGTGGCTCCGCACCACCGCGTTCGGCGATGACAAGGACCGGGTCCTCATCAAGCAGGACGGGACGTACACCTACCTGGTGCCGGATATCGCCTACCACCGGGAGAAGGCGAGGCGTGGGTTCCAGGCGGCGATCAACGTGTGGGGCGCCGATCACCATGGCTACGTCCCGCGCATGCAGGCGGCTCTGTCCGCGCTGGACCTGGCGGACTTCCTGTCGGTGGAGGTCGTGCAGATGGTGCGCATCCTCCGCGGCGGACAGGAGGCCAAGCTGAGCAAGCGGGCCGGCGACTTCGTGACGCTCCGGGAGCTGTTCGAGGAGACGGGCACGGACGTGGCCCGCTACTTCTTCCTGATGCGGCGGGCCGACACCCAGATGGTGTTCGACCTGGACCTGGCGCTGGACCACTCGGAGAAGAACCCCGTCTACAAGGTGCAGTATGCCCACGCCCGGATGATGAGCATCTTCCGGAAGGCCGGCGTGGACCCGGCCGGCGGGCGCGTGGACCCGCCGCCCCTGGACCGACTGACCACCGCGGACGAGCAGGAGCTGATCAAACAGCTGGCGAAGTTCCCGGCCGTGGTGGAGCGGGCCGCGTCGGGGCGTGCGCCCCATCTCGTATGCGACTACCTTGAAGAGACCGCCAGTCTGACCAACGCGTGGTACCACTCGGGCAACCCGAGCCGGAACCCGGAGCTGGCCGTGCTGGCCCAGGATCCGGACCTCCGGGCCGCGCGTCTCGCCCTCGCCCGGGGCATCCGGATCGTCTTGCGCAACGGACTCCGCGTCCTCGGCCTCGACGCGCCGGACCGGATGGAGCGGGAGGAGCAGGCATGAGCATTCTCGTCGTGGGCAGCGTGGCCCTCGACCGCATCGAGACGCCGTTCGGCGTTGCCGAGCGGACGCTGGGCGGGGCCGCAACGTATTTCGCCGCGGCGGCGTCCCTGTTCCACCCCGTGCAGCTGGTCGGGGTCATCGGCGACGATTTCCCCGCGGAACAGCTCGAGTTCCTGACCGCCCGCGGCGTGGACCTGGGCGGGCTCGAGCGCGCGCCGGGCGATAGCTTCTTCTGGGCGGGGCGTTACGAGTACGACATGAACACCAGGGTCACCGTGGAGACCCGGCTGGGGGTGTTCGGCAATTTCAAGCCGCGTATCCCCGAAGGGTTCCGGGACGCGGACCTGGTGTTCCTGGCCAACATCGACCCGGATCTCCAGCACGACGTCCTGGACCAGGTACGAGCCCCGCGCTTCGTCGCCTGTGACACCATGAACTACTGGATCGAGTCCAAGCGGGACTCGCTGCTCGGGCTCCTGAAGCGGGTGGATTGCGTGCTCCTGAACGACAGCGAGGCCCGGGAGCTTTCCGGCGACCACAACCTCCAGCGCGCGGCCCGTTGGATCCGCGCCCAGGGCCCGCGCATCGTCGTGGTGAAGAAGGGGGAGCACGGGGCCTTGCTGTTCACGGAGAGCCACACGTTCTTCGCGCCCGGTTACCCGCTGGAGGAGGTATTCGATCCCACCGGCGCCGGCGACGCGTTCGCTGGCGGGTTCATGGGCTGGCTGGGCTATACCGGAAGCACGGAGGAGGAAGAGCTCTGCCGGGCCATGATCTACGGCTCGGCGACCGGCTCACTGGCCTGCGAGAAGATGGGGTTGGATCGCCTGGTGGATGTGGGCATCGACGAGATCCACGACCGTGTCCGCGAGTTCCGGCGTCTCACCGCCTTCGAGCACCCGGTCGCTCCGATCCATGGCTGACGGCCTGAGTTACCGCGAAGCCGGCGTCGACCGGGTCGCCGCCGAGCGGGCCAAGACCCGGATCGGCGAGATCGTCGCGTCCACCGCCGTCGAGGGGGTGCTCTCCGAGGTCGGTGGATTCGGCGGCCTTTTCCGGGTGCCGTCGGGGCTGCGCTCGCCCATCCTCGTGTCCAGCGCCGATGGCGTGGGCACGAAGCTCAAGGTGGCCATCCGTGCCGGTCGGCACGATACCGTGGGGCAGGACCTGGTGAACCACTGCGTCGATGACATCCTGGTCGAGGGCGCCCGCCCGTTGTTCTTCCTGGACTACATCGGCATGGGCGCCCTGGACGAGGGCGTGGTGGAGGCGCTGGTCGCGGGCTTGGCGCGCGGGTGCCGCGAGAACGGCTGCGCGCTGCTCGGTGGCGAGACCGCCGAAATGCCGGATTTCTACGCGCCCGGCGACTATGACCTGGCCGGCTTCATCGTGGGTGTCATGGAAGAGGACGGCCGGCCGGGCGCGCACCGGGTCGAGGACGGGGACCGGTTGATCGGCGTCGCGTCGGACGGCTTCCACACCAACGGCTACTCGCTGCTCCGGAAGCTGCTGTTCGAACGGCTGTCGCTGGACCTGGACGACCCGTTCCCCGGTACCGACGCGCCCGTCGGCGACGTGCTGCTGCGCGTGCATCGGAGCTACCTGGAGTCCGTCCATCCGCTCATCGGGGAGGGCCGCATCAACGCGCTGGCCCACATCACGGGCGGCGGGATCCCCGGCAACCTCGGCCGGTCCATCCCGGACACGCTCCAGGCCCGTGTCGAGACCGGAAGCTGGGAGGTGCCCCCGGAATTCAACGGGGTCATGAACCGGGGGGGCATTGCCGAAGCGGAGATGTTCGAGACGTTCAACATGGGAGTCGGGCTGATCCTGGTCGTGCCGGGGGGAGCGCATGACGGGGTCGTGGAGGCGTTGCGGGCGGCTGGCGAAACGGCCTGGGCGCTGGGTGACGTGCGGCAGCGGCCAGACGGCGAGCCGGCTGTAC
>CAYXJH010000105.1:0-421 GCA_964465415.1 uncultured Gemmatimonadaceae bacterium | reverse complement strand
GCTGTACGTCTGGCGCCGTGACCCGGGGCGGTCCGAACGACGGGCGGGGCGTCAACCGGACCGCGTCGACCCTCTCGGCCGGCGCATTCTTCCTTTCCCTCGCCCTGTACGGAGTCCCCGTGTCGGCGCAGTCCGGGCTGGAGGGCGGCTGCATGGCCAGCATCGAGCCCGCCCGCGGCGAGTGTCTACTCGCCGTCGCCACGGTGCGAGCGGTCCAGGACAGGGTGGGCATCGCATTGTGGGGCGGCAACCCGGTGCCGGGCACGGCGAGCACGATGGGCATGCGGCTGGGCTCGACGCCCCGGGTCAGCATCGCCGGCGGCTTGGGTCTGGTGCCGGTGGCCATGCCACCGCTCCGGGACCGGACGGCCGCGCGGGCCGAGCGCGGCGTCATACCGTCGGTCTCCGCGCACGCGGCCGT
>CAYXJH010000104.1:0-9622 GCA_964465415.1 uncultured Gemmatimonadaceae bacterium | reverse complement strand
TAGGCGCGCGCACGGAGTCCGACGTACGAGCGGTCGACGGGTGGGGCCCGGACGCCCGCGGCGTGGTCTGCGACGTCCGCGACCCGAGCGCGTGCGCCCGCCTCATGGAGACGGCGGTGGACGAGCTTGGCGGGCTCGACATTGTCGTCAACAACGCCGGCGTGGGTGCGTTCGAGCCGGTCGAGACCATGACCGTCGACGATTGGGACCGGGTGATCGGGACCAATCTGAGCGGGGTGTTCTACTGCACCCATGCCGCGATTCCGCACCTGAAGCGGCGCGGTGGCGGGTGGATCATCAATATCGGCAGCCTTGCGGGCAAGAACGCGTTCCCCGGCGGCGCGGCGTACAACGCCAGCAAGTTCGGACTCGTGGGGTTCAGCGAGGCGTTGATGCAGGAAGTCCGTCACGACGGGATCCGGGTGACGTACATCATGCCCGGGAGCGTCGCGACGCCCGGGTTCAGCTCCGGCGCCGCCGACTGGAAGATCCAGCCCGAGGACCTGGGGCGGATCGTGCTGGACCTCCTGGCCACGCCCGACCGGACGTTGCCCAGCCGGATCGAAGTTAGGCCGTCGAGGCCTCCGAAATGATAGCGCGCCCCACCCTGCGAGCGCGCTCTGAACCTGCAGCCAGGACGATCGAACGCGATGTCTGACTACCGGATCGAGAAGGATTCCCTCGGCGAGATGCGCGTCCCCACCGACGCGCTCTACGCGGCCCAGACCCAGCGCGCCGTCGAGAACTTCCCCATCAGCGACCTGCGATTCCCGCGCGGCTTCATCGCGGGCCTCGGCATGATCAAGGGGGCCGCGGCGGAGACGAACGTCGAGCTGGGACTGCTGGACCCCGCGATCGGCCAGGCCATCGCGAGCGCGGCCGCGGAGGTGGTCGCCGGCGATCACGATGACCAGTTCGTGGTCGACATCTTCCAGACGGGGAGTGGCACCTCCACGAACATGAACGCGAACGAAGTAATCGCGACACTGGCATCCAGGCGGCTTGGGACCGCGGTGCACGCGAATGATCACGTCAACAGCGGCCAATCCTCCAACGACGTGATCCCCACGGCCATGCAGGTCGCCGCAGCCATCGCCATCGAGCGCGAGCTGATCCCCGCGCTCGAGCGCCTCAAGGAATCACTGGCCCGCAAGGCGGACGAGTTTGACGACATCGTGAAGTCCGGCCGGACCCACCTCATGGATGCGACGCCAGTGCGGCTCGGTCAGGAGTTCGGCGGCTTCGCGAGTCAGGTATCGCATGGCATCCGACGGGTGCGGGAAGCCCGGGCGGACATGGGCGAGCTACCCCTGGGCGGCACCGCCGTCGGGACCGGGATCAACACCCACCCCGAGTTCGCGGCCCGGACCATCAGCCGGATCGCGGCCGTCGCCGGCACCCCGTTCCAGGAGGCCACGAACCACTTCGAGCGTCAGGCTACCCGGGACACCATCGTGTTCGCACACGGCTCGCTGAATACCCTGGCCGTCTCCCTCACCAAGATCGCCAATGACATCCGCTGGCTCGGCAGCGGACCGCGCGCGGGCCTCGCCGAGATCACGTTGCCGTCCACGCAGCCCGGCTCCAGCATCATGCCGGGCAAGGTCAACCCCGTCATCCCGGAGGCGGTGACCATGGCGGCCGCGCAGGTCATGGGCAACCATACCACCATCACGGTGGCGGGCACGGGCAGCTATTTCGAGCTCAACGTCATGATGCCCGTCATGGCGTACTCGCTGCTCCAGTCGATCGGCCTCATCGCCCGTTCGGCCACGGTGCTGGCCGACAAGTGCGTGGACGGCATCGTCGCCAACCGGGACCGTATCCAGGAGCTGCTGGAGGGGAACCTGTCGTTGGGAACCGCGCTGGCCCCCCACATCGGCTACGACGCGGCCGCAGCGCTGGCGAAGGAGGCGTTCGCAGCCAACCGCCCGGTCCGGGACCTGGCTCGCGAGAAGCGGGTGCTGCCGGAGGACGAGCTGGAACGCGTCCTCGATGCCTACGCCATGACGGAGCCCGGCATACCGGGGTCGTGATGGCGTCGAAGGTGGCCTTCTAGGCGCCGGCGATCATGCCGTCCTCGGACGCTGTGTCGTCGGGGGCGACTGAATGCCCGTTGGAGCGGATCAGGGAGTCGAGCGCCGCGAGCTGACGCTCGATGACCGGCCGCTCCAGTGCGTTCATGGTCCAGAGGCCGTTCTTCCGGCGACCCACGATGCCCGCCTCCGCCAGGATGGATAGATGGTGCGAGAGTAGCGATGGAGAGAGGCTCAATGCCTTCCCGATCGCCCCACACGACAGCTCCTCCGTCTCACCCGCCAGCAGCGAGACGATCCGGAACCGGTTCTCGTCCGACAGCGCCGCCAGGACGCGCACCGTCTCGCGGGGTGTGGGTTGCGACTCCTGCACTGGACCTCCGGTGATGCATGCTTCGATAGTCCGATCGACCGGCCGTTGTACCCGCGTCCCCCGGGCGGGGTCCGCCACGGCGTCCGGACCCTTGCCCGCCCACCGCTCCGGCGCGACCGGAGGCGTCAGCCGTCCTGGCTGGACACGTGCAGCGAGAACGCCGGGACCTCGGTATCGCCTACCCGCAGAATGAAGCGATACTCGCCTGGCTCGGGGAAGACCACGCGCTCCAGTGGCATGACCAGCTGCGTCCTGGGCCGGCCACCGGCCGCGGCGGGTGCGACGTCGGTGTGCCCCTCGATGGTCAGGACCTTCCGGTCATCCACATCGACCAGGTCCGCCCGGAACTCACGGCGCCCCTGCTCATCGGCGCTCCATTCCATGACGAAGACCACCATCATGCGGTCCTGCGCGGCCGGGAACCCCGGAGCCTGGAGCTGATCGAAGACGCCCAGCAGGTCGAGCCGACCGTCGAGGCGGGCGCGGGCATCCTCACAGGCTACGGAAAGGATCAGTCTCATGACGTACGTTCCGAACTCAGCGTGGCCGGAAGTCGGGGCGCTGGAAGTATCGATCCCCCACCATGGTGCTCTCCAGCGCGGCATGGATTCGGTTCTCGTCCGCGCGTGTGAGCGACCCTTCGTACGGCGGCAGGAGCCGGATGTCCTCCGCCGTCAGGTTCGGCGCCTGGACGGCTCCGGCCGCCTCCTCGCCCCGCCGGCCGAGATAGCCGACCGGGATTGCGGTCTGCCGGGAAGGCCGCTCGAGCTCGACCACCGCGTAGCGAACACGGCGGGTCGTTGGCTCGAGCAGGAGATCGACGACCGAACCAACCGGCTCGCCTGACCGGTCCTGGACCACGCGATCCCGCAGGTCGAGCTCGCCGGACGGGCGCCTGATCGTCATCCGTGAGAGCGGCACCACCGAGCCCGTCGACTCCACGGCAGGACCGCCATCGTCAGGCCCGGCATCCTCGTCCGTCGCGATGATCGGGTTCTCACCGGCGTACAGGGCGGTATGGTCGAACGCCGGGTGGGCATAGTAATGGGCGCCGAAGAACAGGCGACCGTGCGCGCCGAGCAGCTTCTCATGATAGCTGCCATCCACCTCGGTGGAGGCGGGATCATAGTCGGGAATGGACAGGAGATCCTCGAAGGTGGCCGCCCGGAGGCGCACCCGCGGCTGGACCGACTCACGATCGATGCGGACGTGACCGATCGGGACGAGAACGTGGCGGGCCGCGCCATCCAGCTCCACATCAAGGTACCGGATCAGGCCGCTCCGCTGCTCGGACAACGCGCCGAACAGCGCACCGACCGGCCGGTCTTCGACATCCGTCGTTCTCAGGCCCGCCAGGTCTTGTGTGGGGACCAGCGGGGGCGGTTCAGAAGGCCCGGGGCCGTAGAGTCTCAATGGATCGCGCGTCGGATGCGACCTGCAAGGGTCTGTTCGGGGATCGACAGAGCCGTCGAGAGGACCTCGATGGCCGACCCACCCTGGAGGGTCGAGTCGTCGTCGGTGCAGGCACGCCCGTCCGGCCCCACGAACAGCAGGCGGCCGACCCAGCGACCGCCTTCCGCCCAGCACTGGACCATGACCTTCCACGAGTGGCCGTCGATGTCCAGGCGACGGATGTCCACGCGGTCCGGGCTCCGGTCCGGTGCCACCCGCCGCCGGGTCGGTGCGGGAGACTCGCGCCGGACACGAGCGGTGCCCCGCCAGCCACAGCCAAGACACCAGCGAAGCTGGACGTCCGTGGACGAGAGCGGCAGGCTGACCAGGGAATAGATCCTGGAGCGAAGCCGGATCGTTTCGTCCGCGCAACAGGGGCAGCTCGCGGATCGATGCATGCCGTGGAGAGCCACGTATATTCCCAGCGCTGCGGGCACGACGATTACCACGAGGAAATACAGAGCGAGCACCATGAGCCACCTTTTCCGTTCACCCCGACCTGTCCGATCGCAAGCGCAAGTTGCGGACCGGGCGCGCGGCGCAAAGGAAATCGGTTGATCCACCTCGACGAGCTGGGCGCTCACGTGTCCGTGGCGGGTGGTACGGACACCGCACCGGGACGTGCAGCGGACCTGGACGCGGCGGTCATTCAGATCTTCACCAAGCAGCCGAACCGATGGGCGGAGCGGGAGGTCGGCCCGGACGAGGTGGCCCGCTTCCGCGCGGCGTGCGCCGAGCATGGGATCGAGGTGGGCGCCGCGCACGATTCGTATCTCATCAACCTGGCCAGCCCGGACTCTGCCCTGTACGTGAAGAGCCTGGCATCCTTCACCGGCGAGCTGCGCAGGTCTGTTCGCCTCAAGCTCGACTTCGTCGTCACACACCCGGGGAACGCCACCGATGGCGACGTCGCGCGCGGAATCCGCGACAACGCCCGCGGCATTGTGAGTGCCCTCGATGCCGTGCCCGGGGCGACCTGTGTCCTCCTCGAAGGCACCGCCGGCACCGGCACGGCCCTGGGCTCGACGTTCGAGGAGCTGGCACGCCTGCTAACGCCCATCGCCGATTCACACGGCGAACGCATCGGGATTTGCCTGGACACATGTCATCTCTGGGCCGCCGGCTACGACCTGCGCCAGCTCGACGACGTGCTCGATCGGCTGGACGCCAGCCTGGGTATCCACCACCTCCGCCTCATGCACCTGAACGACTCCGCCACGCCCTTCGCCAGTCGCCGCGACCGGCACGCCGGGATCGGGGAGGGCAGCATGGGCGAGGACGTCTTCGCCGCCATCATGAACCACCCGGCCCTCGCCTCCATCCCCAAGGTGATCGAGACGCCCAAGGAGGGCGACCCCGTCACGGTCGACCGCCGCAACCTCGCCAGGCTCCGCTCCTACCGAGGGCGGAGCCGGTTGCCGACCCGGAGAGGGGTTCCGGCGGAAAGAGTGCCGGGATCCGGAAAAGAATAGCCGGAATCGGCGCTTACGGCTCGGGCTGCCATACCGCGTAAACTAAAGTGCGACAGAGACTTGTGGCGAATATGCCGCGACTGGACCCGATCCTGCCCTGCTGCCGGGCACAACAAGGTGACCGCGGCGGCGGGATAACCGGGGAGAGCGCCGCGGACAGGGCGAACGGTCGTTGCTTGATTGCAGCGGCCGTTTCGTCGTTCTGGGCGCATGGCGCTGTCCGCGGCGGCAGGTTGACGTGCGAGGGTGGGCGGGTACATTAGAGTGTGCGGTGCGCTGGAGGGCTCAATTTGAGCCGACACTGGATAAGCAGGGACCGGCTTCTGCTCCGGACGCCAGGCCCGAGAGGGAAGGCGGAACGCGCGGGGCGGTCACCAGTTGTTACCGACTGGGCTTCAAATCACCCTTCGGTGCGCCCACTAGGCCGGCCCGCGGACAACGCGGGCCGGCCTTTTCAGCGTGGGGACCTGGAGGAGATGAATGGCGCGTGTACGGGTGACGAGACGTTTGCACTTCGCGGCCGCGCATCGCCTGGGGCGGTCCGACTGGGATGATGCTCGAAACGCGGAAATATTCGGCCAGTGCGCCAATCCCAACTGGCACGGACACAACTACGAGCTGGACGTGACGGTGGAGGGCGAGATCGATGGGGGAACCGGCTTCGTTCTGGACCTGAAAGCGCTCAAATCGCTGGTGGAGGCGCAGGTGATCGGGGACATCGATCACCGGAACCTGAACCTGGACGTGCCCTGGATGGACGGGGTCAATCCCACGACCGAGAATCTGGTGGTCGCGATCTGGCGCCGGCTGGTGCAGGAGATTCCGGCCCCATCCCGGCTGGTCCGTCTGGTCCTCTGGGAGACACCTCGCAATTACGTCGAGTATACCGGAGGGTGAGCATGGTGGATGGGGGCGCGCCGATCGCGACGGGCGACGAGCGGCCGACGCTGGATGCGGTCGAGACACGGGACCTGGTCCGGGAGCTCCTGGTCCGGCTGGGTGAGGATCCGCAACGCAACGGCCTGCGGCGCACGCCCGACCGGGTGGCCGACAGCCTGAGCTGGTTGACGCGCGGGTATCAGGAAACGGTGCAGGACGCCATCGGCGGCGGGATGTTCGAGGAGGACCACCACAACATGGTGATCGTCAAGGACATCGACATGTACTCGCTTTGCGAGCACCACATGCTGCCCTTCTTCGGCAAGGTCCACGTCGCCTACATCCCGGCGGGACGGATTCTGGGCCTGTCGAAGCTGCCGCGGATCGTGGACGTGTTCGCCCGCCGCCTCCAGGTCCAGGAGCGCCTCACGGAGCAGATCGCCGACTCCATCCAGGACGTGCTCCAGCCGGAAGGTGTCGGCGTGGTGATCGAGGCGTTCCACCTGTGCATGATGATGCGAGGCGTTGAGAAGCAGAACTCCAAGACCATCACCAGCGCGATGAAGGGTGTGTTCCTCACCGATCTCAGGACGCGGGAGGAATTCCTGCAGCTCAGCAGCATTCATGGCATCGTCGGCTGAGCTGGCCGACCGGCGGGTCCTGCTGGCCGGCGCGTCCGGCGGCATTGGCTCGTGCATCGCGAGACGCCTGGCATCCGCCGGCGCCGCGCTGGTCCTGGTGGCCCGGTCCCCGGAGCCGCTGGAGGACGTCGCCCGCGAGGTCGGCGGCACACCCGTCGCCGGGGATGTCGCCGACGAGGCCTTCGTTTCGGCGTTGCGCGAGCGCCTGTCAGGCGACGCTGCGCCCGACACCGTGATCCACGCTGCCGGCGCGTTCGATCTCGCGCCCATCGCCGACACCGACCCGGCCATGTTCCGCAGGATGCTGGACGGCAACCTCACCGGGCCGTTCCTGCTCATGCGCGCCTTCCTTCCAGGCATGCTCAGGGCCCGGCAAGGCCACCTGGTCACCGTCGGATCGGTGGCCGGCCGTACCGCGTTCCCTGGCAACGGCGCCTACTCCGCTTCCAAGTTCGGAGTCCGAGGGCTGCATGCGGTGCTGGAGCAGGAGCTCCGCGGCACCGGGGTCCGTTGCACGCTTCTGGAGCCGGCCGCCACCGATACCCCGATCTGGGACCCCCATGACCCCGACAACCGCGACGGCCTGCCGCCCCGGAACGCCATGCTGAGCCCAGACGCCATAGCCAACGCAGTCCATTACGCCATCACCCGGCCGCCGGGCGTCCAGATCTCGACGGTCCCAGTCCAACGGAGCTGACCATGTACGTCGTGAGTGTCAAAGCCCATTACGACTCCGCACACTACCTCCGTAACTACAAGGGCAAGTGCGAGCGACTGCATGGCCATCATTATGTGGTGGAGGTCGCCCTCGCCACCGACGCCCTCAACGACAGCGGCCTCGCCTTCGACTTCGTCGACGTCAAGCGACACCTCCGCGAGCTTGCCGACTGGCTCGATCACCAGAACATCAACGACCTGCCCCCCTTCACCGAGATCGAATCCTCCGCCGAGAACCAGGCTCGCTTCTTCTTCGATGAGCTGAAGCAGCGCCTTCCCCCCGACATGGCCGCCGCCCTCCTCTATACGCGGGTGTGGGAGACGCCCACCCAGTGGGCCCAGTATTCAGAGCGGGCGTTGGCCTTCTGAGGGAGCGTCGCCGGGCGCCAGACGTTCCGTGCCGGGACAAACGACGTCCGGAACCCGGACAATCCGCCGACGCGCCTCCCGGGCGGTCAGATGACGCAACTCTATGGAATGAATTGCGTTGCGGCGTCGGCTCCGTCCTGGAACGGCATTCGCCTGTAGGTGAGCGGACCACGGTATCGACGCAGTCTCCCCGAGGTGGCCCGTGCAACGTCTGCCTGTGCCTGTACTGTTCGCGCTGCTGATCGCGGCGTCGCCGGCGGCCGCCCAGCAGGCGCCGGCCAGCGCGGTGATCCAGATCGGGGAGGTAATGTCGCTGCGGGCGGTGTCCCCCGATCGCGTGGAGGTAGTGTCGAACGTGGCCTGGCGTCTGATCGTGGTGGCCGGTGACGGCGGAGACGTGGTGACCGGCGCCCGCCCGGACGCCGTTGTGGTGACGCGGGGGAGCGCGGGCCGTGTGACCTTGGCCGTGGAACCCGAGTGGCTCGACCCCGCCCGTCAGGGGTTTTCGCTGTCCGCGACATTGCGGCTCGCGCTGGCGCCGGACTGATCCAGCAGGGCGAGGGCGCCAGGTAGCCAGACGTACCGAGAGGCTGCCGGGAGGCGCTGATCTTCGGCGCTGCCGTCCGGCGCCGTTTCTATGCTCGCTCCGTCGGGCCAGCGGATCTCGCGCGTTCGGGCCGGAACTCGGATCCGGATCTCCTCCGCGGTCCCGGCTTCGAGCATGATGTTGGTCTCGATCGGAGCCTCGCCCGGCGGCTGTCCGGCTCGCTGAACGACCACGGTGTACAGGCCCGGCGGCAGCCCGGTGAACCCGACTCGCCCGGTCCGGTCGGAAACGGCATCTCGCCACGCGCCGGCGGCATCGCGGAGCGAAACGAAATATCCGGGCGCGGGCGCTTCGCCGCCGTTCGCGGCGCCGTGGCCGTTCCGGTCCAGGCGGAGTTCAATCTCGAGGCTCGCTGTCCGGATCACCGGGATAGCGGCGTGTCCGCGTGAGGGGAGGAACGTTCCCGGGCCGACGACGCTGCCCGGCGGGAGGCCGGACGGGTCGACCCTAAGGTCGCCGCCCGCAGTGTCGTAGAAGCGGAATCGGCCATGGCCGTCGGTGGTGGTCCGGATGTGGCCGAGGGAGATGGGCACGCCGGCGACGCCCGGGTCGCCTGGCTGGCGCACGCCGTCGCCGTCCAGGTCCTCGAAGATCACGCCGCTGACGACTGGCGCTCGTGCTACGGGCAGGGGCAGGCCGAACGAGCGTGTTGCTCCGAGGGAGAAGCGCCACGGTGCGCCGTGGACGTACCCGCGATGCTCGATCCCGAAGGCGAGGCGAGTGTCCTCCATGACGGGTACGTGGACTCCTGTCCAGAACGAGGCGGTCCGCAGATGGGCGATCGCGTCGACGCGTGTGTTCAGGCCCGCCTGGAGCTCCGCGCCCCGGAACCGGGTGACCCCGGCCACGTCCAGGTGCGTGCGACGCAGTCCCCCGCCGAAATCCTGATAGGCAAGGCCTACCCGGGCCCAGTCGCCCCCCTGGCTCCAGCGTCCCCCGATCCGGATGCTGTGGTACGGACGATCGGCAGAACCCGACCGGGACCGCCCCGCCTGGGCGTCGGCGTCCAGGACGAGCCGGGCGACCGGCCCTGCGGCCCCCAGCGTAACGGCCCGAGTCGCGGTGGCGCCGAGACC
>CAYXJH010000103.1:6360-9627 GCA_964465415.1 uncultured Gemmatimonadaceae bacterium | reverse complement strand
CCACGTCCGTGGCGAACGCCGAGGCCGCGGTGGTCAGAGCCGGCTCAGCGCCGGCTCCGGCCTCTTCCGCCGCGACAGCCGTCGACCGGTGCACGTACACGCCCGCGGCCACGGCGACCACCACCGCCACCGCGGCACCGGACACGATCGCTCGTTTCTTTGTCGTCATCGGTCATTTTATGGTTGCCGGCTGGCACCGGGCACCGCCAGGTGCGGCGCAGGGATCGCTAACGCGAGAGAGGGGATTCGGATCTTATTCAGCGACTACAGGTTAACCCCAATCTGCGAGCCTTTCAATAGCTCGTTGGGCCGGCGACACATGATTGGATGCGAAAGCGGCGCCCACCGTTGCATCCACGGCAGGCGCCGGAACGGCGTTACGCGTCGGGCGTCATTCCCCGCGCCGCTGGTCGAGGGCCTGACGCAGGCGTTCCACCGCCTGCTCTTCCCTCGCGTGTTGGGTTAGAAGGATCTCGGTGGCCTCCTCTCGACCGTTCGCCTGAGCGTCCGAGATGAGACGGCGATATCGGGTGAGGGCATCGACCCGCTCTTCAAGCTCGCGCTCCAGCGGATCCTGGTCCGAGTCGGTTCTATCGGCCTGTTCCCAGAACAGGTCCAGCCCGGGCTTGCGCCGATGGTTCATGTGCGACCTCCCGGTTGCCCGACGGAGAGAGAAAACAGTGCGGGGGCGGACTGCCGCGTCGGCCTGCCACGCCCCGGTTTCACAGCCGAAATGTCGCAAGGGTCGTTCCGGCCGGGCAGGACCAGGACCCGCCGTTGCGCCCGTGGTTCGGGACGCCTAGCCTACCGTCGTGGACGGAACCCTTCGAGACAGGCAGGGACGATCATGAAGCGCCGTATCGTAGCGGTGGGTCTGGCCCTCGGCGCCGTCCTCGCATCGGCGTGCGCGCCTCCTCCAGCCGTGCCCGGCGATCCGGTGCCCGATCAGGCGCCCACCGCGGTCGAGCGCTCCTACGTCGTGATGGTGTCACTGGATGGCATGCACCCGGGGTTCATCGAGCGGGTTCACTCGCCGGCCCTCGACCGGCTCGCGTCGACTGGCGTCCGGGCCGAAGCGCTCATCCCGGTCTACCCCACCAAGACCTTCCCCAACCACTACAGCCTTGCCACCGGCATGTACCCCGCGCGTCACGGGCTGGTGGACAACGCGTTCTACGACCCTGCGTTCGACGCTGTCTACCGGATCGGGGACCGGGAGGCGGTGGAGGATGGACGCTGGTACGGCGGTGAGCCCATCTGGGTCGCGGCTGAACGGCAGGGGGTGACCACCGCCAGCTATTTCTGGGTTGGGACGGAGGCGCCGATCCAGGGCGTCCAGCCGACATACTTCAAGTACTACGACGGCTCGATCCCGAACGAGGCGCGGGTGGATACGGTGCTCCACTGGTTGTCGCTGCCGGATGCCGAGCGACCGGGTCTGGTGCTGCTCTACTTCTCCGATGTCGACGCGACGGCGCATGCACGGGGGCCGCGGACGCCAGCGGTGGACTCGGTGGTGATGGAAGTCGACAGGGTCCTGGGAACGCTGCTGGACGGCCTGGACGCGCTCCCGATCCGGGCACAGACCCACGTGATCGTGGTCTCCGACCACGGGATGGCGGACGTCCCGCCGGGGAACATGATCTACCTGGACGACCTGGTGGACCTCGAGGGTGTCCGGGCCGTGAACAACACCACCCAGGTGATGCTCCACTTCGACGGAGACGAGGACCGTCTCTGGGAGGTGTTCGAAGCACTGAAGGAACGGCTCGAGAACGCGGCGGTCTACCTCCGGGATGAAACGCCGGCTCACTGGCGGTACCGGCACAACCCGCGGATCGGAGACGTGCTGGTGGTGGCCGAGCCGGGGTGGGTGGTCCGGACTGGCCAGGCACGGCCCATGACCGCACTGGGGATGCACGGGTGGGACCCACGCACGCCCGAGATGTGGGGGATCTTCATCGCCTCCGGGCCGCGGCTGCGCCAGGGTGTCACCGTGGAGGCGTTCGCGAACGTCCACGTCCACCCCCTGGTGGCCCATCTCCTCGGAGTCGACCCCGCCGCCGACATCGATGGCCGAATCGACGTCGTAGCGCACCTCCTGGCCGACCCCGCGCCGGACCCTCGCTGATGGCGGTTGATCAGACGAGGGAGCCGAGCGGCGCATTCGACCGTTGGGCCCAGCTCGACCCCGCCATCCACAGCGCTCTCCTACGCTCGGTCCTGGTCATCCTCATCCTGATGCTGTTGCGCGCGGTCGCAGTCCGGATCATGCGCGCGCGGACCGAGGATATCCGCACGCGATACCGTTGGCAGAAGACCATCACGTACACGACCGTCTTCGTCGGCATTCTGCTGGTGGGTCGCGTCTGGTACGAGGGGATCGCGAACCTGGCGACCTTCCTGGGCCTCCTCTCCGCCGGCCTCGCCATCGCCCTGCGCGACCCCATCGTCAACCTGGGCGGGTGGCTGTTCATCATCTGGCAGCGACCGTTCGTCGTGGGTGACCGCATCCAGGTCGGGGAGCACGCGGGCGATGTCATCGATCAACGCGTCTTCCAGATCATCCTGCTGGAGGTCGGCAACTGGGTGGACGCGGACCAGAGCACGGGTCGCCTGATCCACATCCCCAACGGCGTGGTCTTTCGGGACCCGCTGGCCAACTACACCCGGGGGATGCAGTTCATCTGGGATGAGATCCGGGTCCCCATCACGTTCGAAAGCGACTGGAGGAAGGCCAAGGAGGCGCTGACCGACATCGTGCGCCGCCATTCGGCCGAAGCGGTGGAAGAGGCGGAGCGCCAGATGCTCAACGTGAGTCGCCAGTACATGATCTTCTATTCCACGCTCACCCCCACGGTCTACACGGGGGTCAGGGAGAACGGCATCGTCCTCACCCTCCGCTACCTCTGCCACCCCCGGCGACGCCGCGGCACTGCCCAGGCCATGTGGGAGGACATACTCACCGCCGTACAGGCCGATGAAGACATCGCGTTCGCGTATCCCACCATACGCTACTACGACGGACCCACCCCTGACGCGCGAGGGCTGTGATGCGGAGTGCGGCGTCGTTCGAATGCCACGCTATTTCGGCGTCACCACACCAGGGCCTCGATCTTGCGCCACGTTCTCCGCGTCACTCGCTGCCACCCGAACCGATCCGGTGCCGGTCCAGGGTGAGCACGGACTCCGTCCGGAGCCAGGACATTGCAGACGCACCGGGAAAGGGAAAACTCCAGAATGACCAACAAGCTGATGGCACTGGGG
>CAYXJH010000103.1:0-6260 GCA_964465415.1 uncultured Gemmatimonadaceae bacterium | reverse complement strand
GGGGGCGGAGGCCGCCGCGAGGTAGACAGGGCGACGTCCCCACGTCGCATCACAGGGTCCAGTCCACCCGCCCCCGTCCCGCTTCCCCGAGCAGATGGTTGGTATGACTGAAGATCCGACTCCCGAAGAAACCGCGCCGTGCAGAGAGCGGCGAGGGGTGGGGCGCCTGGAGCACAGCGTGTCGGGACCGGTCCACGCCGGCACCCTTCGCTGCCGCGTGACTGCCGAGAAGGATGAATACCACCCGCCCGCGTTTGGCATTCACCCGGTCGATCACGGCGTCGGTGAAGCGTTCCCATCCCCTCCCCGCGTGGGACCCCGGCTCGCCCGAACGGACCGTAAGGATCGCATTGAGGAGGAGGACGCCCCGCTTCGCCCAGCGCTGGAGATGACCGTGGGACGGGATCGGGGTGGCGGTATCCTGGTGAAGCTCCCGGAACAGGTTCCGGAGTGACGGCGGCGGGGTCACGTGGGGACGTACCGAAAACGCAAGGCCATGGGCCTGCCCTGGTTGGTGGTAGGGGTCCTGGCCGAGGAGAACGACGCGCACGTTGCGAAACGACGTCAGACGGAGCGCCTCGAAGACCTCATGGGCCGGGGGATGGACGGTCGTGCTCGCGTACTCGAGGGCAAGGAACGCCTCGAGGTCGCGGAAATAGGGGAGCTCGCGCTCTGCCCGGATCCCCGGCCACCCCGGTGGGATCGCCGGAAGGACCGGATCGCCGGGGTCATGAGCTATGGACGGCCTCCCTGGCAACGGCGCGGGCCGGCTCCGGCTCCGGGGCTGCGCCGACGGCGTCCGGGATGCGTCCGGTCAACCACACGCCCAGGCGCGCCGCCGCCGAATCGAGGATCACGTAGGCGCTGGGCACGACGAACAGCGTGAGGAGGGTCGAGACGGTAAGCCCGCCGACCACGGCGAGGGCGAGGGGCTGCATGAGCTCGGATCCCTGCCCGATGCCCAGGGCGAGCGGCAACATCCCGCACGCGGTAGTGATGGTGGTCATGATGATGGGCCGGAGACGAGTCGCGCCGGCCTCCACTACCGCGGCCTCCCGGCTCAATCCGCGCAGGCGCCTCCCCTGCTCCGTGTATTCGACGAGCAGGATCGCGTTGTTGACCACGATTCCGGCAAGCAGGATGACCCCGAGCAGTACCGGGGCGCTCATGGGCGTCCCCGTGACCCATAACATGAGCCCGACGCCGACGAGCGACAGCGGGATGGCGAGGAGGATGACGAAGGGGTTGACCACGCTCTCGTACTGGACGGCCATCACCACGAACACCAGGAAGATGGCGAGCAGGACGACAATGGTCAGCTGCCGGTTGTTCTCGCGGATCGCCTCCTCCTCTCCGCCGTAGACGATCCCGTAGCCATCGGGCAGCGTGAGCCCGGCGAGGCGGACCCGGATGGAGTCGTTGACCACACCGACGCTGGCGACCTCGCTGATCACATCGCCGGTGAGCCGGACGACCCGGTTCTGGTTCTCGCGCAGGATCGTGGTCGGACCTAGGACATTCTGGACCAGCGCCACATCGCGCAGGTAGATGGGCGCGCCGTCCGCCAGCCCCGGGAAGAGGGCGATCGTGCCCAGGTCCTCCGGGCTGGTGAACCGCTCCCGGGGGAACATGACGCGCAGATCGTACTCCTGGTTGCCGGACGTGAAGCGGGTGGCGACGGTGCCGTCCAGGGCGGTGCGGAGGGTCTGGCCCACCGCGGCCACGCTCAGGCCGAGGTACGACGCGCGCTCCCGGTCCAGCTCGATGGACAGCTGGGGGCTGGCCTCATCGGTCGAGGGCTCCAGGTTTTCGAGACCGGGGACGTCACGGACCCGGTGCATGATGTCCGCAGCGATACGTTGAAGCTCGTCCAGGTCGTCCCCCTGGATGTGGAGTGCGATGGGCGCGCCGGACGCCGAGGTGCGCAGCCCCCGTATCGTCGGAGGCCGGACGGCGATCCGGGCGCCGGCGAACCCGCGCTCGTTGATCCTTCGCTGGAGAGTCTGAACCCAGGCGTCCGCGGTGAGCGAGCGAGTACCAAGGGGCTCGAGCACCACCGTGATGCCGCCGCGTCCCGCGCGCTCGCCCGTCGAGCCGCCCCAGAAGAAGCCGCCGGCGGTGGCGAACTGCGTCCGGACGTCCGGCATGGCGGCGACCATCGTTTCGATCTCACGCGTGATCCGGTTGGTCTCCTCCGCCGAGGCGCCTGCGGGCAGGGTGATGTTGACCGAGACGTTGCCGTCGTCGACCTGCGGGAGGAACTCGCTCCCGAGCCCGCGGACCAGGTGGCCCGTGCCGACGAGGGCGATCACCGCCACCGCCAGCACGCCCCAGCGCCACCGGAGGACGCCGGGCGCAACGCGCCGGTAGAAGCCTCTCAGGCGTTGCACGAAGCCGTCGAAAGCGACGAGCGGGCGCGTGCGGTCCAGGCCGCTGGTGAACCGCACCTTCGCGAGCTGTGACGACAGCATGGGCACCACCGTCAGGGCCACCATGAGCGATGCCAGGATCGCGAACGCGATGGTCAGGATGAGCTCCCTGAAGATCAGCGCGGCCAGACCGCTGATGAGCAGGAACGGGATGACCGCCGCCAGGTTCGTGGCGGTCGCCGCGGTGACGGCGCTGGTCACCTCCGCCGCGCCCTCATGGGCCGCCGTCTCCGCGTCCTCCGCGCCTTCCTCCCTGTGACGGAAGATGTTTTCCAGCATGACGATGGAATTGTCGATCAGCAGGCCCACGCCCAACGCCAGCGCACCCAGGGTCATGATGTTCAGGCTGAGACCGCCCAGCCCCATCATGATGAAGGTGGCCAGGATGGCGATGGGTATGGCGAGCCCGATCACGAACGTCTTCCGAAGCGAGCCCAGGAACATGAACACCATGAGCATGGCCAGGAGTGCTCCCGCCAGCGCGGCGTTCCGCACGGAGGTCACCGAGGCCCGGATGAAGGTGGCCTGGTCCTCGATGGTGCGGAACTGGATGTCGCCCGGAATGAACCGGGACTCGGAGAGCGACTCGAGGCGAGCGCCAACCTCGTCGGCGACCCGGACCGTGTTGGCATTCGGCTGCTTGCGCACCGACAGGCGAACCGCCGGCACGCCGTCCAGCCGGGCCCACAGGCGCTGCTCCCGGTGTGTATCGTGGACGCTGGCCACCTCCGACAGGGGGATCCGCCCGCCGCCCGGGACCGTCAGCAGGACGGCCCGCACGTCGTCCACATCACGGAACTTCCCCGCCGTCTTGCCCACGACTTCCCGCTCCGGCGAGGCCACCCGACCGGCGGCCACGTCCTGGTTCTCCGCGCGCACGGCCTCGATGACGTGGGATACGGTGAGACCGTAGGAGCGCAAGCGCTCCTGGTCGAGCACCACCTGGACCTCCCGGACCAATCCGCCCGCCACATCCACCGACGCGACACCCTCGATCGTCAGCAGCTGGGGACGCAGTCGGTACTCCACCCAATCGCGCAGGGAGACCAGGTCACGCGTGTTCGAGGAAAAGGCAACCTGATAGACAGGCCGCTGGGAGGGGTCAAACTTGAAGATCGTCGGTGGATCCGCCTCCTGGGGCAGGCCGCCCCGCGCACGATCGAGATTTTTGGATGCGTCCTGGAGCGCGAAGTCGATGTTCGTGCCGTACGAGAAGTGGAGATTGACGGCGACGCGGCCTTCCTCGACTTCGGTCTCGATGCGGATCAGGTTCTCGGTGGTGGCCAGCGCCGCCTCCAGCGGCTTGGCCATGGTCTCTTCCAGGACCATCGGCTCCACGCCCCGATTCGAGACCCCGGCCCGGATCTGCGGATACACGATGTCGGGCAGGAGGTCGAGCGGGAGCCCGGAGGCGAAGAAGATACCGAGCACGACGATCACCGATGTGAGCATGGCCGTGCCGACCGGCCGACGGATGGCCAGGCTCGGCAGGGTCCTGTAGCCCTTCGATCCTTCCCGCCGTCGCTTCGTCATTCCGGGGTCACCTCGGTCGCCTGGTTCACGATCCGCACGGCCATTCCGTCCCGCAACATGTTGTTCCCCCGGGTAACGACCCGTTCACCTGCCGCCAGTCCCGCGACGATCTGGACCCGGCCCTCCGACGTGATCCCGGTGGTCACGGTTCGACGCACGGCGGTTCCGTTCTCCAGGACGAAGACCGACTGGGCGCCACCCGCGCCGATCAGCGCGGAGGCGGGCACGAGGAGGACGTCGTGGTGAGCCCCCACGGAGAAGGTCACCCGGGCGAGGAAGCCGGGCCGGGCCACCGTCGCGTCGGAACCATCGAGCGCGACCTCGACGGGAACGAGGCGCGTGCCCGGGTCGGCCGTGGGGAAAACGCGGCGAACGGCGCCCCGGAACGTCCGGGCCGGGAACGCGTCGAGGAAAACGGAGACGGGGTCGCCCACGGCGACGCGAACCACGTCCAGCTCGGACACCCCGACACGAACGACCAGCGTGGAGATGTCCGCCACGGTGAACATGCGGGTCTGAGGACCGACCAGGTCGCCCGCCTCCACTCGTTTCTCCGTGACGACCCCGTTGATCGGCGCCTCGATGACCGTGTGCGCCAGGCGGGTGCGCGTCTGATCGAGCTGGGCCCGGGCCGCAGCCTCCGCGGTCCGCTCGCGCTCGTACTCCGGCAGCGTTATGACCCGGCGCTCCCACAGCTGGACGGCCCGGTCATAGGCCGCCGTAGCCACCTGGTACGTGGCCTCGGCGGACTCGAACTGCGCGCGCAGCTCACGGTCGTCGACCCGCGCCAGCTGCTGACCTCGCCGGACCCGATCCCCTTCCTCCGCGATGACGGCGAGCAGCGTGCCCGAGACCTGACTGTTGACCCCCACCGTCCGGATCGGATCGATCACGCCGGTAACCGTCACCGACCGGGCGATGGAGCCAGACTCCACCGCGGCGATCTCCACCGCCGTGGGCGCTCCGCGTGCGCCGGCTCCGGCCTGAGCGTTCCCGCCACCACCCCCCACCTCGGCGGCCTCTCCGCCACCGCATGCCAGCGCGGCCGACGCGAGAAGCACCACCACCCCACGTGTCCCGCCGGACACGATCGCTCCACCTGGACCCGACACCCTCACCTCCCTACTCCGTTCCGAGTGGCTCACCGAACACCGCTTCGAGCCGGGCGATGGCACCGCCCAGCGACTGCCGCGCCCGCACCGCGGCCACCTCCGCCTCCGCCAGCGTCACCTGAGACGCCTGAAGGTCGAGGATGGTCGCGGCGCCGATCTGATACCGCTCCTCCTGCACCCGCAGGTCCTCCTGCGCCAACACCACCGTCCGGTCCGAGACCTGGACACGGTGCTCCGCCAGTTCCATGTCACTGACCGCCGACTCCACAGCGACACGCGTCGCGATCACGGCATCGCGCGCCTGCGCCTCCGCCACCCGCTCCAGCGCCGCCGCTCGCGTCAAGGCGGCCTCCCGCTGGAATCCATTGAACACCGGCACCGACGCCGTGACGCGCACGCTCCAGCTACGCTGGTCGGGAGGAAAGTCGAACGCGAACCAGTCATAGCCGCCCGTCACCCGGAGGGACGGGATGTAGGGCGTGTACGCCGCGAGCCGATCCGCTCGTCGGCTCGCCTGCGTCGCCTCCGCCGCCCGGACTGCCGGCGCCGTTCGCAGCCCCCGCTCGACCAGCTCGTCCAGCGGCGGCAGCTGAGGAGCGGACGCGGGCAGCGCGGCCTCCGCAGTCCTCACCTTGCCCGCCACCCCGACCAGCCGGCCCAGCTCCAGCGAAACGGAGCGAAGCGCCGCCCGGGCCTCGAGCTCGGCCAGCTCCGCATTCGCCAACTCGATCTCGGCACGGAGGACGTCGGAGGACGTGGCCGTGCCGACATCGTACCGGTTGCGTGCGAACTCGGCCTGCTGGCGCGCCCGCTCCACACGCTGGCCGGCGACCTGCACCAGGTCGGCCGACGCCGCCGCGGCGTAATACGTCTCCGTCGCCTGAAGCACCACAGCGTAGTCCTGCGCTCTTCGACGTGCTTCGGCCGCGTCCAGGGAGGCACCGGAGGCTCGGAGCTGAGCCAGCCGGCGCCCGCCCGAGAACACCTCGTACGACGTGGTCACCTGGGTCGTGTAGCTCTCGGAGACGAGCCGGCCCGTGGACTGGTCGAACCGCTCGTTGCTGGAGTTGTTGTAGAAGCTGGTCAGGCCCAGCGTAGGAAGGAAGGTGCCGCGCGACTGCAGGTGATCGGCGCGGGCGGCGGTCACGGCCGCCTCCGCCGCCACGGCCGCCGGGGCGTGCTGGAG
>CAYXJH010000102.1:5962-9647 GCA_964465415.1 uncultured Gemmatimonadaceae bacterium | reverse complement strand
ATGGTGCGCCGAGCAGATCGACGGCCCTGCGGGTCAGTCGAGGCCGACGATGAACTCGCCCACGGCGTCTGCGATCCCGTTGATGACGAACTGCACGGCGATCACGGCCAGGATCAGGCCGAAGATCTTCGTGAGGATCTTGCGCCCGCTCTCGCCCAGGACCCGGATGACGTGGCGGGAATGGATGAGGGCGAAGTAGCAGCTCGCTGTTGTGATCAGGACCGCGATGAAGACGCCGCCCCCGTACCAGAGGCCGGGCGCTTCGCTGGTCAGGATCATTGCGGAGGCGATGGCGCCGGGTCCACTGATGAAGGGGATGGATAGGGGTACAATGGAGATGTCCTCGGCGATCCGCCCCGAGGTGAGTGCTCCGGTGCCGGTGGGGACGTGGAGGCGGCCTTGCGCGACCGCCCGGGGCAGGCGGATCCACCCCGACTCGCGCAACCCGGGGCACCTCCCGTACCTTCCCCTGCGCGATTCACAGCACGTCCCCCCCCGTTCCGGCTCCGCATGTCCAAACTTTTCGACGAACTGAAACGCCGCCGCGTCATCCGAACTGTGATCGCCTATGCGGCCACGGCCTTCATAGCGCTGCAGGTCGCCGACCTTACCTTCGACGCGATCGGGTTCCCGGAGTGGTCGTACCGCTTTCTGGTGATCCTCTCCATTGTCGGGTTTCCGGTCATTGCGGTCAGCGCATGGATCTTCGACCTCCGCAGCGGGCGACTGGAGCGTACCCCGAAGGTGGAGGGCGGAGGGGTACGGCGCGCGCATCCGATCGTGGCGGTGGGGGTGGTGGTGGGGACGGTCGCGCTGGCGGCGTTCGGCACCTGGCTGGTTCAAGGAAGCGGTGCCGTCGTCGGAGAGATGGACTCGGATCTGATCATGGTGGCGCCCTTCCGGGTGGCGGCCTCGGACGCCTCGCTCATCTACCTGCGCGAGGGCGTCGTGGACCTGCTCGCGGCCAAGCTGACCGGATCTCCCCGCGTGGTGGACCCGCGCACCCTGATGTCGGCCTGGCGGGATCGCGCGGGCTCCGCCGAAGCGGACCTGTCCGAGCGCGAGGTGGTGGAGTTGGCGGCGGTGCTCGGGGCCGGCAGGGTGCTCTTCGGGAGCATCGTCGGGGGGGCGAACGATCTGACGCTCACCGCCTCGCTCCGGGACGTGGCCAGCTACAAGGTGGTGGCCGAGACGACCCTCCCGGGGTCCGCCGACTCGCTGGCCTCGATGATCGATGGGTTGGCAGCTCGCCTCCTGGGGGCACAGGCCGGCGCCCCCATGCGAGAGGTCACGAGCAGTTCGGCTGACGCCGTCCGCCACTGGACGCAGGGACGGCGCCTCTACCGGGCCGGCGACTTCGGTTCCGCGCTGGCTTCCTTCGATCGCGCGCTGGCCCTGGATTCCACCTTCGCGATGGCGGCGCTCGGCGCCATTGATTCCAACGGAATGCAGTTGCTGTCCGGCGACGTCAGCCCCTACCGTCGCATGGCATGGGAGAACCGCAGTCGGCTCAGTCCGGATGACCAGCTCTACCTCCGGGCCGTGATCGGCGTCAACTATCCCGACTACAGTTCGATCGCCGAGACGCTCGACTTCCGCCGGGGGGTCGCCGAGACGCTGAACCGAGCCGAGGCCTGGTACCAGTACGGAGACTATCTCTTCCATTTTGGGCATCTGATCGGTCTACCGGACGAGCTCGAGCGTGCGGAGCAGGCGTTCCGGACCGCGGTGCAGCTTGATCCCGAGTTCATCAACGCCAAGCTCCACCTGAACTGGACCCTCCAGCTCCGGGGCGATCCCCGCTGGCGCGAGGTGACGGTGATCGAACCGCCGTTCGACCTCGCGTATTTGGCGGAGACGCTCTCCATGACGGCGGTCACCACACCCGGATTCCAAGAGGAGCTCCCCGAACGCCTGTCGGCCGCACTGGACAGCTTTGGGTGGAATGCGCTCTCACTCATCCCGTTCGAGGCCTTCGCCGCGGTGGCGAGCATTTCGCCCGGAGGCGTACTGAATCCGGTGGCGGATCGAGCCACGATCCGGGCGATGGAGCTGTCGGCGAACCCAGCGCAACTGGCTGCCGCACGCGACATACGATGGAATTTCCTTGCCAACCTGCGGCGCTGGGATGAAGCCCTGGGCTCGCTTGACGAGGTCTCCGGTGACGGGGTGGAAGGGCGACGCCTGGCTGACCAGCGGATCTTAGAAGCCGCGGTTCTATGGGAGGCGGAGCTGTCCCCGGACGTCGTGCGCGCCGCGGCGGAGCGGCTCGACGCCCGGTGGCGAGAGGCCATCGCTGGCCCGGGGATCACGGCGACCTCGGAGGTCGAAGTTGCCTGCCTGCTCGGACTGTACCTGGCTTCCACCGGATCCCCGGGTCGGGCTCGGGCGATCTCCAACGCCGTCCGCACCGGCGTAAGGGCGGAGGAGGCACTCACCGACCTGCTTTCGAGCGCGCGTCGGAGCTGCTCGCTCCTCCTGGACGCGCGAGTCGGCTTTCCATCGAGCGCCGGTGCCCTGGAGCGGCTGAGCGAATGGCTGGACGTCGGCCCGCCTGCCCCCCGGATGCGGCTGATCGCCAACCTGGAGACCGCGCGGATGTGGAAGTCGGTGGGAGACGCGGAGCGGACGTGGGCCCACGCACGGCGGCAGGAGCGCGGCGTTCTTTCGCTCAACTTCCTGCGCCCCCTTCGACTGATGGAGTTGCGTGCCTTTGAGTCACGGGGAGGGGGCGCGGGGTCGGAGCTGCTGCGGAACCGGCTGGGGGTGTTCGAGTGGAATCCGCCGGAAGATGGCCCAGGCGGTGAGCGTTGAGTACGGTCCTGCGCGCGGAACCCCGTCACCGCGTCGAACGCTTCCCGCCGCTCCCCGAGGTCCAGCACTTCGACCGGCCGCCAGCGGCGTGTCCTGCAGGTTCAGCGATGGCAGGTCCTCGCGGATCACCACCAGCCGCTCCAGCACCGGCGTGGGAAGCGGTCGGAGCAGCACGGCGTTCAGCACGCTGAAGATCGCGGTATTTGCCGGCCATCGTTGCGTCTCGCGAGACCGCCGGCCAGTCGTCGTCGCGTCGGCAGCGCCGGCGTCCGAGGACAGCCGCTGGCAGATCCCCGGCCAGTCCGCTATCGTGCTCGAGCCGGCGTATCGCGTCGCGCAGCCCCTGGCGCCCCCGACTGCCCCAAACCACGAGACTCGCCATGATCCGCACCCGACGCTGTTCTGCTGTGGCGCTGCTGGCCGTCGCGGCGTGCACTCCTCGCGCCCCCGACGCGGCTGGCCCCACCGCCGAGTATCTCTACCTATGGACGGCCTCCGCCGACTCGACTCAACCGGACTTCCTCGCCGTGCTCGACGTGACCGAGGACGCCGACGGCTACGGACGCCTCGTCACCACGCTCCCTGTGCCCGGAACAGGGCATGGGCCGCACCATACCGAGCACGAGCTGGCTGCCGACCGGCAACTCTTCGCGAACGGATTCGCGTCGGCGCAGAGCTTCATCTTCGACCTCTCCGAGCCCGCCCAACCGAACCTCGTGGCGCAGTTCGGCGATGTCGCCGGCTACACTCACCCGCACTCGTTCCTCCGGCTGCCCAACGGGAATGTCCTTGCCACCTTCCAGATGCGACATGGTTCGGCCGGCATGTCGCCAGGTGGGCTCGTCGAGCTGAACCCAGCCGGCCAGTTTGT
>CAYXJH010000102.1:4591-5862 GCA_964465415.1 uncultured Gemmatimonadaceae bacterium | reverse complement strand
CGGCCGGCATGTCGCCAGGTGGGCTCGTCGAGCTGAACCCAGCCGGCCAGTTTGTCCGCGCCAGTTCGGCCGACGCGCCCGGCACAGATCCGGGTCTCCGCGTCTACAGCGCCGGCATTGTACCGTCGATCGACCGGATCGTGACAACCACCTCCGACATGGTCGAGGAGTTCCCGGCTTCCCGGCAGCTTCAGATATGGCGGCTGTCCGACCTTGCACTGCTGCACACCATCCTCCTGCCCGACGGACCCGAAGGCGACGAGTCATGGTTCACCGCGGAACCGCGCGTGCTGGCCGATGGCCGGACCGTGCTGGTCTCCACGTTCAACTGCGGCCTGTATCTCCTCGATGGACTCGACAGCGACAGCCCGTCCGGGCGGCTGGTCGCCTCGTGGCCTCGCAAGGCGGACATGTACTGCGCCATACCCGTCGTGGCCGGCAACTACTACCTGGTGACGGTCCCCGCCTGGAACGCCGTGGTGAGCATGGACGTCAGCAATCCCGCAGCGCCGCGTGAGACCAGCCGCGTCACGTTCGACGCCGCCGATATTCCCCATTGGATCGCCGTGTCACCGGATCACCGGCGCGTCGTTGTCACCGGCTTTGGCGGCATGGAGCACCGCGTCATGATGGCGCGCTTCGATCCTGCGACGGGCCAGTTGGCGCTCGACGATCGGTTCCGCGAACCGGGTGCGGCGGCACCTGGTTTTCGGATGGACGACAAGACGTGGCCCCATGGAGGTAGCGCCAGGGGAATCCCCCACGGCGCCGTCTTCAGCCGGCACTAACTTCGCCATCCCGATGGGCACTTCACCGTCGACGAGGTGATCGCGGAGGGTGACTCCGTCGTC
Source organism: uncultured Gemmatimonadaceae bacterium (assembly GCA_964465415.1). GTDB lineage: Bacteria > Gemmatimonadota > Gemmatimonadetes > Longimicrobiales > RSA9 > SLCC01. The sequence continues at coordinate 5,011 of CAYXJH010000102.1, read as the reverse complement.
CATCGCTGAGCCCCGCCCACCCTGGCCAGTGGCGCATGCAGAACGCCGAATGCAGGCCAATCCCTCCGGCACGCCATTCGCAAGCAGCTCCACATCCGCCAGCCGCAGCGCCACCGGCTTCTTCACGAGGACATGCTAGCCGGCAGCGAGCGCTGCCAGTGCGAGGGCGCAGCCCGAGCCCGCATGCGACCGAAGGGAGCCCGCCTGCGGCCGGAGGCCGCCCGCATGGGAGGCGAAGCCGAGCCCGCCTGCGCCGCGAAGCGGCGCCGCGGACGCGGGTTCGACGATCCGAGCGCCGGGCACAAGAAAACGCCCGGCCCTCAAACGAGAACCGGGCGCTTCATGGAGCCGGCGGGAGTCGAACCCGCGTCCGCGAGTAGATCCCTCAGTACGTCTACGTGCGTAGTCCGTCTTGTTGTT
>CAYXJH010000102.1:0-4581 GCA_964465415.1 uncultured Gemmatimonadaceae bacterium | reverse complement strand
TAACCCAGCTCGTCTCCACCTATCGCCATACTGGTAAACAGCTTACCTCTCAGCCCGGACCGCCACTGTAACCCGGACTGTTACCCCGCTCTAATCGTGGCGCATCTGGCGATGCGAGGTGGCCGCCGCGCCGGAAGATGTCAAGTCCTCCTTGGCCTGGCGTTCAAGACGTTCAGTTGACCGCCCTTGGCGTAGTTGAGTATGTCCCGATCACAGGTCGCAAGCTGGCCTCCGAGAGTCCTTGCGCTGGCCATGAGAACGCGGTCGGCCGGATCTCCCCCAGGGGCTCCGGGGAGGCGCGTACTCTCGATCGCGATATCCGGGCTGAGGGGCAGCAGACTTACCCCGGGAGCGCGGAGCGCGGCCTGGACCCAGTCGTCGACGGGGCGCGAGAGGCTGATCCGCCCCTTCGCCTCCAGCATTGCCACCTCCCACACCGAGATGGCGCTTACCCGTACCGCACCTTCCTTTGCCGCTCGTGAAATGGCTTCGATCGCAGACGGCGCCAGCGCGGCCCGATCACCCTCCACGACCCAGATCCAGACATGGGTGTCGAGGACGGTGAGCGGTACGAGCCGATCAGGCATCGGCGTCCCACGCTTGGTCGACCGGGGCAATGATGTCGCCGTGAACCGTCACGGAACCCGCCAGAAACCCGAAAATCCCGCCGCCGCCCCCTGGAGTGTCGTACGGGCTCAGCTTCGCGACGGGGCGGCCATAACGTGTGATCACGAACTCCTGGCGTCCCCGGGAGACCTGCTCGAGGAACTCGTGCCACGAGTTCTTCAGATCGCTCGCGGATACTTCGAGCGGCTTGTTCTTCGTCACCACGACCTCCAGTCAGCGCCCCATGAGTTGGCTGACAAATGTTAGCCAACACTCCCGCCACCGTCAAGGCAGTCGATCCGGAGCAAGCCCGCAAATTTCGCGGAGCGAAGCGAGCTCGAGCGCGATAGATGCACCAGAGCCCGGTTTCTCTGTTATCTCGCGCATGAACTCAATGTATCACAGGTGAGACAACCCGGTCAACGGCCGCCAAGGCAAGCCTCCTGGCTCGGCGAGACCGAATGACTGCGACCGCAGCGAGCCGATCCCACGGTTCGGACCGAGCCGGCCAGAAACGGTCTCCCATGATTCCGAGGCGATGCACGCTGACACGGGAACGCGGGGTGAGACGGGTCGAGCACGGAACCTTCGTTGCCTTCCGCCCGTTCTTGCCGGTATCATGACGAGATGGTGGACGATCCACACGGACTGGACCGCCTCGGCAAGCGCCTCGAGGAAGTCCTGGCGTCGGGGCTCGCAGAAGAGCCTGTAGCCCATGCTCGGCAGGTGGCCGAGATGGCCGGGATCCTTCATGCCGCCCTGACCGCGCGTGGCCTGACCCCGACACTGGTTGGCGGTTGTGCCATCGAGATCCACGCGCCCGGGATCTACATGTCGGGAGACCTGGATCTGGTCATCGAGGGCGCCCGGGACGTCGTGGCCGTCCGGGATGAGGTTTTCCAGGGGCTGGGGCTGACACGCGTGGGGAGGCACTGGCGACGAGGCGACCTCTTCGTCGAGACCGTGCCCGGGCCCGTGGCTGGCCCGGCGGAGGAAGTCGAGGTCGCGGGGGCCACCTTCAGGGTCGTTCGCAAGGAAGTCCCGCTGCGGGACCGGCTCGTGGGCTTCAAGCACTGGCGTCACACCGCATACGGCGATCAGGCGATTGCCATGCTCATCGCGTTCGGGGACGATCTGGATATGGACTGGCTCGAGCCGGAGCTCCGCCGGGAGGACGCATGGGACGCGCTCCAAGCGCTTTCCGGCTTGACTTCCTCGGACGTGCCAGTCACCCACGAGCGCCTGCTGGCCCTCTTGGACCAGCTCAACCAACGGCAATCCACCTCATGACCGGCCAGAAACGGGATCCCAGCCAGCAGTGGGCCATTCGGCTCGAACGCATCCGACGGTACCGGGAGCGCTCGAACCCGACCGGTATGACCCGACCGCCCCGTGACCCGGACGAGCGAGAGTTCCTACGGGAGACCGGTCAGGAAGGTCCGTACACAGAGACACCGGCCAACGATCCCGCTGAATCCTGAGGGCGACCGAGGGGAGACTGATGCGGCCGAAGGCCGCCGTCTTGTGAGGCGAAGCCGAGCCTGCGTGCGCCGCGCAGCCGAGCAACGTGCTGGTCACCGACGAGGGCGTGGCCAAGGTCCTGGACTTCGGGGTCGCCAAGACCGGCGACTCCACGCTCACGGGTCCCGGCGCGGCGGTGGGCACGACGGCGTACATGTCGCCCGAGCAGTTCCGCGGCGCGGCGGCGGACTTCCGCTCGGATGTCTGGTCGTTGGGCGTGGTGCTCTACGAGCTCCTCGCCGGGCGACGGCCCTTTCACGGCGACACGCCGGCCGGGACTCTCCATGCCGTGCTGTACGAGGATCCGGTCCCCATCGAAGCCCTCAGGCCCGATGTGCCCACCGCCCTGGCCGCGGTGGTCCGCCGAGCCCTGGCGCGGGATCCCGGACGCCGACCCCAGACGGCAGACGAGCGTGCAAATCGGTTCAATCGCACCCACCCGTTTGTCTCAGAACCCGATGAACGCCGCCCACTGTACGGCCAGCGGTCGCGTCGGGAACCAGCTCGCCGTGCTCCGGCCCCCGGCAAACGGCTGGACCCGCGCGATCTGGCCGGTCGTGGGATCGCCGAACCAGCCCACCCGCGGCCATTGCTGGCGGAACGGCCTCGCCTGACCCAGCGGCAGGATCGCTCGCATCCAGTCGACGGTCAGCTCACGCTGCGCCGGCGTGAGCGAGAAGTGGACGGCACCCGGCTCCACCGCGAGGGCCCAGGGCGCGCCGGCGGCCCGGTGCGCCTCGAACGTCGCGCGTAACATCGTGTTGTCCACGTTGATGTCGAGCTCGCCGAGGACCATGTACGCGGGCACGTGGAGGGCCGGGCCGGTCAACGGCCCCGCCGACTGCGGGACCCTCAGGAACAGGGCCGCGACACGTTCCGGGTTCCGTTGCGTGAATCCCCACGCCTGGTTGCCGCCGCCCGACATGCCGTACAGGAGAATCGGGGCGTCCAGGAGCTCGGACCGGCCGGTAAGGGCCGCGGCCTGGGCGATCCCGTCGAGCAGAAGCTGGTCGCTTGCCGGGAGGTTCGGGTACGCCGTCGGCCCGAACCGTGATGACCCGAGGATCGCGAGTCCACGCTCCGCCGCGAGATCGCGGAACATGGCGCCGAGCTCCTGGAGCGATGCCTCCACGGCCGGCAGCGCGCCGAACGGCGTTCCGAAGGCGAACCCCTGTGTGTTGGGTCCGCCGAGGGCCACGAGGATCCCGCGGACGTGGTTCACGTTCGCCGGCACGTGGAGCGCGAAGTCACCGAACTGTATGGTTGTGGCCTCCTGCGCCGAGAGTTGCGGTCCGGCCACGGTCACGGGATCGGGGGAACCGAGCCGGTTTCCAAATCCGAGCGGATCGGCGCCGTCAGCGCCGCAGCCCGTAAGCAGCCCCGCCGTCGCGACCAGGATCATGAGGCGTGTGGCCGGACCCGCGTGAGCAGGGGACGATCGTAGCATGCTTCACCTCCGTTGTTGTATGTTGCCACCAGTCCCTCACTCGCACTCTAGGGGGACGGCGGTCAGCCCGCGGTTAGCTGAGCGTCAGCTTCCTTCCGTCAGGTACTGCTTCAATGTTTCTGCTCCGCACCCTGGGCGGCCTCGCCCTGCAGCGGGATGGCACGCTGCTCGATCAGGTGAACGCTCAGCGGAAGGCGCTCGCCCTGCTGGCCGTGCTCGCAGCCGCCGGTCCGGCCGGGGTCGGCCGGGAGAAGGTCATGCTTCTCCTCTGGCCGGAGAGTGACGCGACACGGGCCCGGGGCGCGCTCAAGCAGATGTTGCACATCCTGCGGCGCCAGCTAGGCAGCCCGGATTCGATTCTTGGAACGACGGAGCTGCACCTCAACCCGCGGTACGCCGAGAGCGATGTCGCCCGGTTCCGTGCGGCATTCGAGGCGGGGGATTTCGAAGCCGCCGTTTCGCTGTACGACGGCCCGTTCCTCGACGGCGTGCACGTGGATGGTGCCCCGGAGTTCCAGGAATGGGCGGAGCAGAAACGGACGGATCTGGAGAGGAGCTTCCGCGAGGCGCTCGAGCGGCTGGCGCGCGCCGCGGAAGCCCGCGGCGATACAGAACGCGCCATCGCGTGGTGGCGACGGCTCCAGGCGTCGGATGCGATGAATGGCCGGGTCGCGGTCGGCCTCATGGAGGCGTTGGACGCGAGCGGCGACCGCGCCGCCGCGCTCTGGCATGCGCGCATCCACGAGACGTTGCTCCGTGAGGAGTGGGGGCTCGAGCCCGATCCTGCGGTGGCCGCGCTCGCGGCGCGTCTCCGTGTACCGGTCGACCCGCAACCTCGGGACGCACCGACCACGGCCGTGCGTAGCGGAGCACTGGCGATCGCGGGCGAGGAGGGTGGGCCGGCAAGCGTCGGCGCCGAGCCATGGCGCGAGGCGGCGGTTGGAAGCACGAGAGTTGCCCGGCCCTCGCGACTGCCACGAAGCGCGCGGTGGGTCATCGCCACCATC
>CAYXJH010000101.1:0-9647 GCA_964465415.1 uncultured Gemmatimonadaceae bacterium | reverse complement strand
CTCGGGTCTCGGGTCTCGGGTCTCGGGTCTCGGGTCTCGGGTCTCGGGTCTCGGGGTCTCGGGTCTCGAATTCCTCAGTCGCCGCTCCAGGGCGGGCGGACGCCGTTGGTACGGGCGTAGGCGATCGCCTGGCCCAGGTGCTGATGCATGTGGCCGACGATCAGGACGAGGGCGGCGCGTTTCGTCATGTCGCGTCCGAACAGCTGGACGGGGTCTTCCAGCTCGGCGTCGGGGATCCTGGCGATGGCATGGCGGGCATGCATGAAGGAGTGGCGCATTTCCGCTACGATCTGGTCGCGATCCGCCTGTTGCAGCGCCTGGAGCGCCGCGCGGCCCTCGTCACCCCGGTAGCGGGACGGCGGATCGATGCCGATCATGGCGGGGATCATGAAGTTGGCGGCGGCGATGTGGCCCATCACTTCGCGTCCGGACCGCACGCCTTCGCCGGGTCGCCAGTCGAGGTGGGCATCCATGGCCTCGGTGAGGCCGACGAACCTGGATTCGAGCATCTCGACCTCGCCGATCAACTCGGCGCGGATTCCCGACTCCGGCATGGCCATGTGCTCTTGGTGGTGCTGGTGATCCTGCGCACCGGCCCAACCGCCGGGCAAGAGCGCCGCGGCCAGGGCCCAAATGGCCGCACGCGCGCCGATTCGCCCCATGCTGGCGTCCGTCATGATGGAACCTCCTGGTGTGATTGGTAGGTTGTCTGCGATGACTCGGTCGTCCTCAGCAATGTACCGGCCCGGTGCCCACGCGAAAATGGCGGCTGAGCAACGCCGCGATCCGCCGAGTCGCGGGCCGCCGTTCCGAACCGCAGCGTTGCAAGTCGGCGGAGCGCGATCCTACCTTCGACGCATGATGACAGACAGTCCGACGCCGTCGGGCGAGATCACGCGCTTGCTGGAGTTGGCGGGCACCGGGGACCGCGAGGCGGTCGACCGGTTGTTCCCGCTGGTTTACGACGAGCTCCGACGCCTGGCCCGCAGCCAGCTCCGTCGCGGGTTCGGCGCCACCACCGTCCAGCCGACCGGCCTGGTCCACGATGCGTACGTGAAGCTGGCGGGCGGCCACCCCATCAACGCGGAGAACCGGGCGCACTTCCTGGCGATCGCAGGTCGGGCGATGCGGCAGGTGCTCGTGGATCGCGCCCGGTCCCGGGGCGCGCACAAGCGGGGGGGAGGCTGGACGCCGGTAACGCTCATGGATGGCCACCATGCGCTGGAGGTCGACCCCACCCGGCTACTGGAGCTCGACGCGGCCATGGACAAGTTGGAGCCCCGCCAGCGGCAGGTGGTGGAGGCGCGCTTCTTCGCCGGGCTGGAAGAACGGGAGATCGCGGTCCTGCTCGGCGTCTCGGAGCGAACGGTGCGGCGGGAATGGGTGAAAGCGCGGGCGTGGCTCGTCCGCTCGCTGGTCCCGGCGTCGGGCTGATGGAGTCCGACCGGCGGTCCCAGATCGAAGCGCTGTTCGAGGCTGCGCTGGAGGTGCCGACCGAGACGCGCGCGGAGTGGCTGGAAGCGGAGTGCGTCGGCGACCCCGAGCTGCTCGCCGATGAGCCGCAGGTCGCCGAGGTGCACGCTCTGCTGGCGGCCCATGAGCTGGCCGACCGGATCTTCGGCGACCGTTCGTCGCCTGAGGACGAGCGGCTCGGCCCGTATCGCGTCATCCGGGAGCTGGGACGCGGCGGGATGGGCGTCGTCCACCTGGCGGAGCGGGACGACGGCCAGTTTCAGCGCCGCGTCGCGATCAAGGTGGTAGGCACGGCGGACGCCGGCGACCCCATCTACAAGCGGTTCCTGGCGGAACGTCAGATCCTGGCCGGTCTCGACCACCCCAACATCGCCCGATTGCTGGATGGCGGGATCGCCGACGACGGCAGGCCATACCTGGTCCTCGAATATGTCGAGGGGTTGCCGCTCACGACGTATTGCGAGCGGCACCGTCTGGGCGTGGAGGACCGGGTCCGCCTGTTCGTCGAGGTATGCGAGGCGGTCCAGCACGCGCATCAGAACCTGGTCATCCACCGCGACCTGAAGCCCAGCAACATCATGGTGACGCCGGCCGGGCAGGTGCGGCTGCTGGACTTCGGCATCGCGAAGCTCCTGAATCCGACTCTGAGCGCGGTCCAGGCACCGGTGACGCGGTTGGACCTGCGGGCCATGACGCCAGAGTACGCGAGCCCGGAGCAGGTGCGGGGTGACACCATCACCACCGCGAGCGACATCTACTCCCTCGGCGTCCTCCTGTACGAGCTTCTGACCGGCGAGTCTCCCTACCCGGCGGCGGGATCGCCACCCCAGCTCGTCGCGGCGGTTTGTGAGCACGATCCAGAGCGGCCCAGCAGCCGGGTCACCCGGCTGGACGGGGGGGAGAACGGGGCCGCCGCATTCGACGTGTCGCCCGAGCGGCTGCGGCGCCAGCTCCGGGGCGACCTGGACGGCATTACGCTGATGGCGCTCCGCAAGGAGCCAGGCCGGCGCTACGCCTCCGCCGGATTGCTGGGGCAGGACCTGCGCCGATACCTGGAGGGCCAGCCGGTGCTGGCGCACCGCGGGAGCCAGCGGTACCGCCTTGCGCGGTTCGTTCGGCGGCATCGGGTCGCAACGGTGGCGGCGGCCCTCGTCGCCCTCTCGCTGACCGGTGGCCTGGGTGCGGCGCTGTGGCAGGCGGAGCGCGCGGATCGGGAGCGCGTGCGCGCCGACCGCGCCCGGGCGGATGCGGAGCTCGCCCTCGCTCAATCGGAGGAGGTCACGCGGTTCCTGACGGGGCTGTTCGAGACCGGCGAGTCGGATCCGATCAGCCAGGGTGACCAGGTGACGGCCCTGGACCTCCTCCGCCGTGGTGCCGCACGCGCCGATGACCTGGCGGAGCACCCGGATGTCCAGGCCAGAATGCTGGATGTGATCGGCCAGATGCACCGGCACCTGGGCCACAACCATGAAGCCCGGGAGCACCTGGAGCGCGCCGTGGCGATCCTGCGCAGGTCCGCCCCGGGGTCGCCGGAGCTGGCGAACAGCCTGATCCACCTCTCCTGGGTTCATCGAGGCCTGGGCGAACGCGACGAGGCCCTGCGGCTGACCACGGAGGCCCTGGCGATCCGCCGCGCCGCCCTCCCGCCCGAGCACCCGGACATCGCGGAAGCCGTGTATCAGGTCGGCTGGGTGACACCCATTCCCGCCGAGGCCGAGCGGCTATACCGGGAGGCGCTGACGCTGTTCGAGGCCACCGGCGCCAGGCCGGAGCGCCAGGTCTCGCTTCTCCAGGGGCTGGCCACGCACGCACGCCGCCGGGGTGACGGCGCGGCGGCCGTAGCGTCCGACCGCGAAGCGGTGAGACTAGCCCGCGCGCTGTTCGGGCCGGACGACTACCGGACTGGATACCCCATGGTTCACCTCGCCGACCAGGTCCGCGACATCGAGGAGGACCCGGTGGAGGCGGAGCGCCTGTACCGCCGGGGCATGGAGCTTATCAGCGCCCGCCGGGGGGAGTACCACACGGACCTGATCCACGGGCTCACGAGCCTGGCCTGGCTCAAGTCCCAGCAGGGGGACCACGCGGAGGCGGAGCGGCTCTATCGCCGGGCGGTCGATATCCGCCTCGCCGCGACCGGCCCGGAGCACCCGAGTCTCGCGGGCCTGATCGGCACGCTGGCCGGGGAGCTCGAGCGACAGGGGCGCTTCGACGAAGCCGAGACCCTCGCCCAGGAGTCGTTGGACATGTGGGCACGTCTGGTCGGGCCGGGCACCAGGGCCTACGGCAGCGCGCTGCCACGGCTGGCATCCATCGTGTCCCGGCAGGGGCGGGTCGAAGAAGCGAGCCGTCTGTGGGAGGAGTCCATCCGCTTGCTGGCCCCGCGAGGAGACGAGTCGCCGGTCCTGGCCGCGGAGGCACGACGCGAGTACGGGCGCATGCTGGCGGAGCATGGGGCGTTCGAGCGCGCGGAGCGCGAACTGCTCGAGTCGCTCCGTATCCTGGACTCGGTGTTCGGCGGCGCCGACCATCCCAACCCGCGCGAGACCCGGCGCGCGCTGGCCGAGCTGTACGAGGCGTGGGGCCGTCCCGAGCTGGCCGAATCCCATCGCGTTCCGCCGGGTCGGTTCACCGGCTACTGAAGCCCCCCCGCGGCGACGCGCGCGCCAGGCCCGTACGCGCGACCCGGGACGCCGCCGTGTCCGGTCTCGGGCCCGCTTGCCGTAACCCTCCTGTGAGACCTGAACGAACCCGCTCACGGAGGATACCCATGCCGCGCATGCTTCCCGATCCCAGCTTCTACCCGTCTCCCGCCATGGCCATGGAAGCGCCACCGGAGGACCTTGCGTACGTCGCGCTACTGGCGCCGGAGGGAAACGGGCGGAAGGACGCCCTCGGCGTGGTCGACACCGACCCCGCCTCCGGAACGTTCGGCGAGCTCGTGGGGCGCGTCGATTTCCCCAACGCAGGCAACGAGCTTCACCACTTCGGCTGGAACGCGTGCAGCTCCCACCTCTGCCCCTACGTTCCGCACCCCCACACCGACCGCCGGTACCTGGTGGTGCCTGGCACGCACAGCTCGCGGATCCATGTGGTCGACACCAAGCCGGACCCGCGCAACCCGCGGCTCGTGAAGGTCATCGAGGGTGAAGAGGTCGTACGGAAGACGGGATACAGCGCGCCGCACACCGTCCACTGCGGTCCGGACGGCATCTACATGAACGGCCTCGGCAACGCCCAGGGCGACGGCCCCGGCGGGATCTTCGTCCTCGACCACGATACGTTCGAGGTGAAAGGGCAGTGGGAAAAGGACCGTGGGCCGCAGCACCTGTCCTACGATTTCTTCTGGCACCTCGGCCACGACACCATGATCACCAGCGAGTGGGGCACGCCCAACATGGTGAAGAACGGGGTGGACCCAGACCTACTGCTCGGCGGGAAATATGGGAACGCGCTGCATGTCTGGGATCTCCGCTCACGCCGGCACCTCCAGAAGCTCGAGCTCGGCGCCGAGCAGCAGATGGTGCTCGAGCTGCGCCCCGCCCATGACCCGCGGCGGGCGTACGGTTTCGTCGGCGTGGTGGTCAGCCTCGAGGACCTATCCAGCTCGATCTGGCTGTGGTACCTCGATCGCGAGAACGGCAAGGGCCGGGGCAACGGACAGGGGAAGGGCCAGGGCCAGGGCGAATGGAAGGTGAAGAAGGTCATCACCATCCCCGCCGAGCCAGCCGACCCGGCGCTGCTCCCACCGGTGATCGCCGGTTTCGGCGCCGTGCCGCCGCTCGTGACGGACATCAACCTGTCGCTGGACGACCGCTTCCTCTACGTGTCGTGCTGGGGCACGGGCGAGACCCGGCAGTACGACGTGAGCGACCCGTTCGAGCCGAAGCTGGTCGGCTCGGTCCGGATCGGCGGGATCGTGGCCCGCACGCCCCATCCGAAGAACCCGGACAAACCCCTGAACGGCGCCCCGCAGATGGTGGAGGTGAGCCGCGACGGCCGGCGCGTCTATCTCACCAACTCGCTGTACAGCCCGTGGGACGCGCAGTTCTACCCGGACGGGATACAGGGGTGGATGGTGAAGCTGGATGTCGGCCCGGACGGCGGCGTGACGCTGGACCCCCGGTTCCTTCTGGAGTTCGAGGACGGGATGCGCCCGCACCAGGTGCGGCTCCAGGGCGGCGACGCGTCGTCCGACTCCTTCTGCTACTCCTGAGGAGGGGATCATGCTCGAGACGATGGTGTGGCCGTGGGCCGGGCTCCTGGCCCTCGGCGCACTCCACGGCGTCAACCCCGGAATGGGCTGGCTGTTCGCCGTCGCCCTGGGACTTCAGGAGCGGAGCGGGCGCGCCGTCTGGAGGGCGCTCCCGCCCCTGATGGCGGGCCACGCGCTGGCCGTGGCGGCGGCGGTTGGTGTAGCCCTGGCGCTCGGCCTGGTCATCGCGCCGTCCGACCTGCGGTGGGTGGTGGGTGCGTGCCTCTTCGGCACCGGGATCTTCCAGCTCCTGCGCCACCGCCATCCCCGCTTCGGCGGCATGCGGGTCGGCGCACGGGACCTGGTGGTCTGGTCCTTCCTGATGGCGTCGGCCCATGGCGCAGGCCTCATGGCGGTGCCGTTCATGCCCGCGGCCGGAATGGCGAGCGCGGAGGTGCACGCGCTTCATGCCCAGGGGCATCACCACCACGGCGCCGCGACGGGCGGCGCGCCGGCGAGCTCGACCGAGCGGTCCGGTTGGCTGGCGCTGCTGGGAACCCTGGTCCACACCCTCGGCTACCTCGTGGCCACGGGAGCCATCGCGGCGATCGTGTACTATCGGCTCGGACTCGGGCTGTTGCGCCGGACGTGGATCGACATCGACCGGATCTGGGCTGGTGCCCTCATCGTGACCGCGCTGCTGGTCGTGGCCCTATGACCACGGCCACCCGCGTCCGGCCGTCCTCGCCGCGGGACGTGGCCAATCGGCTCGAGGCCGCGCCCCGGCTCGCGGCCAGCGACTGGGACCGGTTCGCCGGCTACGGCGTGCTGGGCATCGGCTTCGGCAGCGGGCAGATCCTGGCCATGCGTCGCTTCACTGCGTCCTCCATCGGTTCGGCCTTCAGCTCGGTCTGGCGCCGGGACGCGGCCGGACGGTGGTCGTTCTACGTCGATGCCGAGCCCGACCTCACCTGCGGCCGGTACTTCGGTACCGCTGGCGCGGTCATGCGCGCAGAGATCGACGTGACGTGGCAAGGACACACCAGCTTCTCGGTCCAGGTGCCCGCCGCCGGCCTTGCATGGGCGATTCATCTCGTCCCTACGCTGGGGACGCGGGCGCTGGGCGCCGTCCGGCGGAGGCTGCCGCCGCGGATCCGCCGTCATCCGGCCGTTCGCCGCGCCGTCGCGGCAGCGGCGAGTCACGTGCTCCAGGTCGACAACCTGGCCATGGCGGGCCGGGCGCCCAGCGGTCATCGGTTCGAGCTCGACGCCGATCGCTTCTGGATCGTCGATGCCAGCTCGGCCCGGGAGCACGGGGCCCACCTGGGCCCACCGACCGTCCTTCGGGCGCCGGTCCGGCTCGGCGACTTCACGATCCCCGCGTGGGGGATCTTCACCACGGGCGACGCGCTGTTCGAGAAGAAAGCACAACCCGATCAACAGGAGGTGTCACGGTGACGAGTCCGCTCCCCTGCATCGCGCCCCGCCAGGAGATGGAGCTGAACGTAATCGAGCGTCAGCTGCTCGATGCGCTCGAGCGAGCCGGCCCCATACGCGTCGGCCAGATACCGGTCCGCTGGCCGCTGGTCCGCGCACAACTGCCCGCGGCCCTCGAACGGCTGGCCGCGGCGGGTCTGGTCCGGCTCAGCCCGCCCGGAGGCGCGGGCAGCCGGTCCACCCTCGTCGTGCCCTTTCAATCCGCGGGTTCGAGCCGCGCCAAGGCGCCGTTCGGACTGTCGGTGAGCACGTAGATGTAGCCGTCGGGCCCGTCGCGGACATCACGGATCCGTGCACCGTAGTCGGCCAGCAGCTGCTCCTGCTCGACCACCTCGGTCCCGTCGAACGCGACACGGCGAAGGTGCCGCCCGGCGAGGGCACCGTTGAAGACGTGGCCACGCCAGTTCGGGAACCGGTCGCCGGTGTAGAACGCCATGCCGGACGGCGCGATGGACGGCGTCCAGTGCAGTAGCGGGAGCACGGTGTCACCATCGGGATCCGGGTCGGGAATGGGCCCGCCGTCGTAGTGATTGCCGAAGTTGAACCGGGGCCAGCCGTAGTCCTCGCCGGCCTGCATGACGTTGATCTCATCGCCGCCCCGCGGGCCGTGCTCGTTCTGCCACACGTCGCCCGTCTCCGGGTGAATGGCCATCCCCTGGGCGTTGCGATTGCCATACGTGTAGATCTCAGGCAGCGCATCCTCCCGGCCGACGAACGGGTTGTCGTCGGGGACGCTCCCGTCGTCATGGAGGCGGATGGTGGTGCCGGCGTGGTCAGAGAGATCCGCGGACCGGTTGCCGTTTCCCCGGTCGCCGATCGTCAGGTACATGTAGCCCGCCGGATCGAAGGCGATACGGGAGCCGAAGTGCTGGCCCGCCGTACCCGCGGCTTGCGCGACGAATACGTCCTCGAGGCCCTGGAGCCGGTCATCCTCCCAGCGAGCCCGGGCCACGGCCGTGGTGCGGCCGTTGGCCACCGGCTTCGAATAGCTGATGTACACGAGGCGGTTGGAACCGAAGTCCGGGTGTATCACGATGTCCAGCATCCCACCCTGCCCTCCCGCCTGCGCTTGCGGGGCGCCACTGACCGGCTCGGGCCGGAGCACGCCACCCCTGATCAAGCGGACCCGACCCTGCCGCTCCGTCACCAGCACATCGCCTCCCGGCAAGAACGCCATCCCCCAGGGGTGCGCGAGGCCGGTTACCAGCTCGTTCACAGTATAGGCGTGGGTGCCCCCGGGGTCGCCGGGGCCGTTGGGCGGCTCCTCGCTGCCGCTCCCGTTCAGCTGCGGCTCGGCCGCATTGCAGCCGATGCCCAGCGCGAGTCCGATGCCGAGCGTCGCCGTCAGCAGTCGCATGTCTCCTCCTTCACACGTCTCCCAGAGCTCGCAGGACGGCGCGCACGGGCGACCCGTCCAGCCCGGCCAGCCGCAGCGGTAAGCAGATCAGCTCATACCGGCCGGGCGGGACTTCGCGGAGGTCGACGCCCTCCACGATGACCACTTCCCGCTCCAGCAGCTTGTGATGCGCTACCGGCTCCTCCGCATCGAACGCCTCCACGGAAAGGTAGTCGATCGCGACCAGCTCCACGCCGGAGTCCACCAGGAACTCGGCTCCGGCACCCGTCAGGTAGGCGAACTCCTCGCTGAACTCGTCCCTGCCCAGGAGGTCGCCGTTGCGCGTGCGGAGCAGGACCCGGTCATCCTCTCCGACCCCGGCGTCTCGTAGCTCGTCCGGCCCGATCGCCTTCACCTCGTCCGGAATCCGGACCACTCGTGCGGGGCCGATGAGTCTTGCCAGCGGCAGCGCATCCACGGTCTGGGCGCCGTCCATGAAATGGCTGGCTGCATCCACGTGGGTGCCGGTATGGGTGCCGAGCGCCAGGCGGGTGACATTGGCGTCATCACCGTCCTGTATCCTGGAGTGGGGTCGAACATCGACAGGGGGATCGTCCGGAAAGACGATCATATCGTCCGTGATGGGGAGTGAGATGTCGTAGAAGCGGGCCATCGGGGGCGTCCTCCGTTGAGCGTCGTCGGGGCCGGTCACGGCGACCGGCGCTGCAACGGTCGGGCCGCCGAGCCCGGCGATGGTTCAAGGCGCCGGCTTTCCGGACAATCGGCCGTAGACCTTCGCTACGACGGGGGTGATGGCCAGGGTGGAGGCGATGCGGACGGGCTGGGTGACCTTCGTCGCCAGATAGGCGGCGGTGAACCCGCCGACGTTGGCGGTCACGCTCTGCGGCTGCCAGCCCAGATGGATGGCGCCCCAGAAGCCGAAGAGGACCAGGGCGAAGATCGTCAGGTACACGACGACCGCGATCGTTCCGTACTCGGCGAATATGTTCTTCAGCGTCTTTCGCACGATCTGGTTCCCCCCGGTTCGGGCGTCGGCGGTGAGCGATGACCGGTCTATACTCCCGACCGCCATGCGGGGTCCGCGGCCGGGCCTGCGGCGACGCCGCCGGCTCGCCTTTCCCGCAC
>CAYXJH010000100.1:0-9682 GCA_964465415.1 uncultured Gemmatimonadaceae bacterium | reverse complement strand
GCTGGATGCGGTCACGATGAAACGCGCGCGGCACGTGGTCACCGAGAACGCCCGTACCCTGGAGGCGGCGAAGGCCATGGAGGCCGGGGATGCCCGGGCCCTGGGCGCCCTTATGGACGCCAGTCACGCGAGCCTGCGCGATGACTTCCAGGTGTCGACCGACGCGCTGGATCGGATGGTGGAGATCGCCTGCCGGCAACCCGCCTGCCTTGGAGCCCGGCTCACGGGCGCCGGCTTCGGCGGGTGCGCCGTGGCCCTCGTGGAAGACGACCGGGCTACGGCGTTCGCCGCGGCAGTCACCGAGGCATACCGGGAGGCGACCGGGCTGGATCCCGTGTCGTACGTGAGCCGGGCGCATGCGGGGGCGTCGGCCGAGTGGCTGAACGGCGTGGACGCCTGATCACGGCGCCTACGCCAGGGCCTGCGCCGGGCTGGATCCGCGGCGCGCTCCTTCCTGCTCAGCGCCCGAGGATCGTACGCGCCCGGTCGGCCACCTCGGTGGCCGCGATGCCGTATTCCTTGAACATGTCGGTGGCGGGGGCGGAAGCGCCGAAGCGGGAGATCCCGACGACGTCGCCATGGGCGCCGACCCAGCGGTGCCAGCCCACGGTGCTCCCGGCTTCGACCGAGACCCGCGCCGTGACGTGGGGCGGCAGGACCTGGTCCCGGTAGTCCGCCGACTGCCGCGCGAACAGGGCCCAGCTGGGCATGCTGACGACCCGTGCCTGGATCCCGTCGCCCGCGAGCAGGTCCCGGGCCTCGACGGCGACGGCCACTTCCGAGCCGGTCGCGATCAATACCACATCCGGGTCGGAGCCCTCCGCATCCGCCAGCACGTAGGCGCCTCGACGAAGCCCGTCGGCCGGAGCGAGACGGTCCCGGTCCAGGTGGGGCACCGCCTGCCGGGTCAGGGCCAGGAACGCCGGGCCCTCGCGGTACTCCATGATGAAGCGCCATGCCTCCCGGGTCTCGTTCGCGTCCGCGGGCCGGAGGTCCAACAGGCCCGGAATCGCCCGCAGCGCAACCAGCTGCTCGATCGGCTGGTGCGTGGGCCCGTCCTCGCCCAACCCGACGCTATCGTGCGTGAACACGTAGATGGTGGGCTGCTCCATGAGCGCCGCGAGCCGGATCGATGCGCGCATGTAGTCGGAGAAGATGAGGAACGTGGCGCCGTAGGGTCGGACCCCGCCGTGCAGCGCCATCCCGTTCATCACGCCGCCCATGCCGTGCTCGCGCACGCCATAGCGCAAATTGCGGCCCTGTGGCGTCGCTGCCGAGAAGTCGTCCGACCCGCCGATGAGCGTGTTGGTCGACGGGGCCAGGTCGGCGGAGCCGCCGATCAGCCACGGCACCTTCGCGGCGATGGCGTTGAGCACCTTTCCAGACGCGGACCGGGTGGCGATCGGCTTGTCGGCCGCGCTGAACGTCGGCAGCTCGGCGTCCCAGCCGTCGGGCAACCTGCCCTCCATGGCATCCTCGAGACGCGCGGCCAGGTCGGGATGGGCGGCGGCGTAGGCATCCCACCGGGCTCGCCACGCGGCGTGCTGCTCCCGGCCCCGCTCGACCGTCTCGCCCATGTGCTGGCGCACCTCGTCCGGGACGTGGAACGGCTCCTTGGTGGGGTACCCCAGGTTGCGCTTTGTGGCCGCGATCTCGTCCTCGCCGAGCGGGGCACCGTGGGCATCCGCGGAGCCCGCCTTTCCCGGCGATCCGTACGCGATCACGGTGCGGACCGCGATCATGGTCGGCCGGTCGTCCTGTTGCGCCTCACGGATGGCCGCATCCATGGCGTCCAGGTCGTTGCCATCGTCCACGCGGGCCGTGTGCCAGCCATAGGCGGAGAACCGCCCCAGCACATCCTCCGAGAACGTCAGGTCGGTCTCGCCCTCGATCGTGATCCCGTTGTCATCCCAGAAGCAGATCAGCTTGCCCAGCCGGAGGTGCCCCGCCAGCGACGCCGCCTCCGAGGCGATCCCTTCCATCATGTCGCCATCCGAGCAGACCGCGTACGTGTAGTGATCGATTACGTCGTGGCCCGGCCGGTTGTACACGGCGGCCAGGTGCCGCTCAGCCAGCGCCATGCCCACGCCGTTGGCGAAGCCCTGGCCCAGCGGGCCCGTGGTCGTCTCGACGCCCGGCGTCATCCCGTGCTCCGGGTGGCCGGGCGTGCGGCTGCCCCACTGGCGAAAGTCGCGAAGCTCGTCCAGCGAAAGGTCGTAACCGGTAAGGTGCAGCAACGAGTACAGCAGCATGGACGCGTGGCCCGCCGACAGGATGAATCGGTCGCGTCCGGGCCACGCCGGGTCGGTCGGGTCGTGGCGCATGTGACGGGTCCAGATCAGGTACGCCAGCGGCGCCAGCGCCATGGGCGTGCCCGGGTGCCCCGAGTTCGCCTGTTGCACCGCGTCCATGGACAGGGTGCGGATCGTGTCGATGCTCAGCTGCTCGACGCTCGTGGATACCTCGGGCATCAGCGTCCTTCCGTCGTGGTGAATCGATAGATCGTCCGCGAGGTGTACTCCTCGCCCGGACGCAGGATCGTGGACGGGAACGTGGGCTGGTTCGGCGAGTCGGGGAAGTGCTGCGTCTCCATGGCGAAACCCGACCGGGGCCCATACGAGAAGCCGCGCTCGCGGCCCGACACGTCCAGGGAGTTCCCCGAATAGAACTGCAACCCAGGCTCCGTGGTCAGGACCTCCATCACCCGGCCCGTCGTGGGCTCCTCCACCCGCGCGGCGAGCGCCGGTTCCGCTGCCGGCCCGTCCGCCCGCAGCACGAAGTTGTGGTCGTACCCGCCGCCGAACCGCAGCTGCTCATCGTCCTCCCCGATGCGGGCACTTATGGACGTCGGCTCCCCGAAATCGAACGGCGTCCCCGCCACCGGCCGGAGCTCGCCGGTCGGGATCAGCGTGGCGTTCACAGGGGTGAAGCGGGTCGCCTGGATCGTCACTCGGTGGTCCAGTATATCGCCCGAGCCGGGCCCGGCAAGGTTGAAATAACTATGGTGCGTCAGGTTGATCGGCGTCGCTTCGTCCGTCACCGCATGGTAGTCGCAGATCAGCTCGTCGCGGTCCGTCAGGGTGTAGGTGACCGTGGCGATCACCGTGCCCGGATAGCCTTCCTCACCGGCCGGACTCCGGTACCGCAGGGCCAGCGAGCGCGCCCCAGGCCGGTCGAGCCGCGTCGCCTCCCACATCACCTTGTCGAAGCCCGCGTTCCCGCCGTGGAGGTGGTTGGGTCCGTCGTTCGTCGGCAGGTGGTAGGTCCGGCCGTCCAGCTTGAAGCGCCCGTCCGCGATCCGGTTCGCGTACCGTCCTATGATCGCGCCGAGATACGGGTGCTCCCCCAGGTAATCCTCCGCGGTTTCGAACCCCAGGACCACGTTCTCGAGCCGACCTTCCCGGTCCGGGACCCGCAGGGACTTGATGATTCCGCCGTAGTCCAGCACTTCCGCTTCCGTTCCGCTGGCGTTGCGGAGCGTGTGCGGCGTGATGGTGTGCTGTTGGGGCCTCAGAGCCACGGCGTTTCGCTTCCACACATCGGTTCGTTCGCGCGTCCCGGGGCGACCCGGCGATGCCCCGCCGTAGTCTAGGCGAGGGCGTGGAGGGCTGACAGGGGAGGGCGGTTATCGGGCCGTCCGACGCGCCCGGACCACGGCACCGCTCGGCCCTGCTTGACGCGGTCTCGACCGGGTCTCAGAATCCACCCGGCCATGAGACGACGCGACTTCGTGAGGGTGACCGCCGTGGGTGGGGCCGCCGTGGCTCTCGGCGGACGACTCCCCGGTCTGGACGCGATGGGCATGGGCTCCCTGCCGCCCGCGCGCCGTGACTTCAACGGTGGGTGGCGCTTCATCCGGGAAGACGCCCCCGAGGCGAACCACCGCTCGTTCGACGACGCCGGCTGGGATCGGGCCCTGCTCCCACACACGGCTCGCATCGAGGCGCTGGTCACCGGGGACCCGGGCACCGAGTCCTGGCAGTGGCAGGGCATCTGCTGGTACCGGAAGACCTTCCAGGCCACGCCGGACATGGCGGACCAGAAGGTCTATTTGAAGTTCGACGGGGCCATGAACGTGTCCGACGTCTGGCTCGATGGACAGCACCTGGGCCGGCACCTGGGCGGGTACCTCCCGTTCGGCTACGACATCTCGGAACGGCTGGCGCCGGGGCGGGACCACGTGGTGGCGGTCCGTCTCGACAACCGCGACAACCCGGTGACCGGCCCCAAGCCGCTCCCGATCCTGGACTTCAATCCCTACCACGGGATCTACAGGGACGTCCACCTGATCGTGAAGGACCGGCTTCACATCACCGACCCGATCCTGGCCGACCGGCCCGCCAGCGGCGGCGTGTTCGTCCGGTACGAGGACGTCTCCCGCGATTCGGCCACGGTCCTGGTCCACGTGCACGTCCGCAACGATCACCCGGAGCCCCGAAACGTGACCGCGCGGATCAGCCTGGTCGACGGAGAGGGCCGACGGGTGGCCCGGGTCGAGTCGCCTTCGACGCCCCTGCGGCTCGCCGCCGGTGAGGAGGCTGGGATCGAGGAGCAACTTGCGGTCGACCGCCCGTCGCTTTGGAGCCCGCTCGAGCCCACTCTCTACACCCTCCACACCGAGCTCCTGGCCGGAGGCGAGCCGGTGGACGAGGAGGTGACGCGCATCGGGATCCGCCACATCGACTTCTCCACCGACGGGTTCCGGATCAACGGCGAGAAGCTGTACCTGCGGGGGACGAACCGGCACCAGGAGTACCCGTACATCGGCTACGCCGTGCCGAACGCCGCCCAGTACCGGGACGCGAGGAAGATCAAGGAGGCGGGCTTCGACTTCGTCCGCCTGTCCCACTATCCCCATGACCCATCGTTCATGGACGCGTGCGACGAGCTGGGCCTCGTGACCATGGACTGCATTCCCGGGTGGCAGTTCTTCAACGAGGAGGACCCGCGCTTCACGGAGGTCCAGTACGACAACTGCCGGCGCATGATCCGCCGGGACCGGAACCATCCCAGCGTGGTGCTCTGGGAGGTGTCGCTCAACGAGACGTGGATGCCGGAGGAGTTCCTGGCGCGGACCGAGGCCATCGCCCGGGAGGAGTATCCCGGGGACCAGCGGTTCACCTGTGGCTGGCAAAGGGGCTACGACGTGTTCATTCAGGCCCGGCAGCACGGCGGCTGCACCGACACGTCGGACATGCCGTGCATGGTGAGCGAGTACGGCGACTGGGAGTACTACGCCCAGAACGCCGGCCTCGAGCAGGACGCCTGGGCGGACCTGGCCCCGGACGAGGCGAACAGCCGGCAGCTGCGCTGGCACGGCGAGCGGGCCCTGCTCCAGCAGGCCACGAACTTCCAGGAAGGGCACAACGACAACCGGAAAACGATCGCCTTCGCGGACGGACTCTGGGTCATGTTCGACTACAACCGGGGCTACGCGCCGGACATCGAGTCGTCCGGCTGCCGCGACATCTTCCGGCTGCCCAAGTTCTCCTACCACTTCTTCCGGAGCCAGCGGGACGCCGGCGAACGTTATGCCGCGGCGGAGACCGGCCCCATCGTATTCATAGCGAGCCACTGGCAGCCGGACTCGGCCATCGATGTCCGGGTTTTCAGCAACTGCGACGAGGTGGCGCTCCACCTGGACGGGCGGCTGATCGAGCGTCGTCGGCCCGACCGGGACCGGCTGTCCACCCACCTGCCGCACCCGCCGTTCACGTTCCGGCTTGACCGGTTCGAGCCCGGCACCCTCGAGGCCGTGGGCTACCTCGGCGGCCGGGAAGCCGCCCGACACCGCGTGACCACGCCCGGCCCCGCCCGCCACCTGGACCTGTCGTTCGATCTGAGCGGCCGGCGCTTCGCCGAGGGTGGGAAGGACGTGATCTTCGCGTACGGCATGCTACTGGACGAGCGCGGGACCGTGGTCCACGACTCGTGGGAGAACGTGGCGTTCGGCGTCCGGGGCGATATCGCCCTCGTCGGAGCCAACCCGTTCTCCACGGATGCCGGCGTCGCCAGCATCCTGGTCGTCGCTCACTCGGCTCGTGCCAGGGGCGGGCTCTACGGGCTGTCGATCGTCCGGGAGGATGATGGCATGCGCGTGCTCAACGCCGGAGTCCCCATCGGCGGGGGCGGGGGCGGCCGGGTCGACGTGCGCTACACGACGGATGGGACCACGCCGGGTCGGGATTCGCCGCGCTACGACCGGCCGGTCACCGGCGCCGAACGACTCCGTGCCGCCTTGTTCGCCGATGGCGAGCCTGTCGTGAGCGCCGACTCGGCCGCGGATCGGTTCCGAATCGCGGGGAGCGTCGCGCCCGAGCCGGAGTAGCCCGGTCCGCTACGCGGCCTCGACCTCTTCCACGGTGCGTGGCCGGGCCGGACCGAGGCGGCGCACGCCGTCTCCCGTCACGAGGTAGTCGTCCTCGTACCGGATCCCGCCCAGGTCGCGCCAGCGCGCGAGCGCCTCGTAGTCGATGAACTCGGCGCAGTGGCTCCGGGCCTGCCAGTCATCGATCAGCTCGGGGATGAAATAGATCCCGGGCTCGATCGTGACCACGAACCCGGGCTCCAGCGGGCGAGCCAGGCGCAGGGACCGCAGGCCGAACTGCGTGCTGCGTGGCTCCTCGCCGTACCCCACCAGGTCCTCGCCCAGGTTCTCCATGTCGTGCACGTCCAGCCCCATCATGTGGCCGATCCCGTGAGGGAAGACCAGCGCGTGCGCGCCCGACGCCACGGCGTCTTCCGTATCGCCTCGGCCGATGCCCAGCTCCTTAAGCCCGTCGAAGATCACCCGCGCCGCGGCCAGGTGGACGGTCCGGTTGGGCACGCCGGGCGCCGCGGTCGCGACGGCGGCGTCCGACGCGCTCAGCACGATCCCGTACACATCCTTCTGCCGGTCGCTGAAGCGCCGGTTGACCGGGAACGTCGACGTCAGGTCGCCGGCATACCCGCGCGCCGTCTCCGCGCCGCAGTCCAGCAGGAACAGGTCGCCGTCCGACAGCGTGCCCCGCTGCACATGGTTGTGGAGCGTCTGCCCGTTCACCGTCGCGATGACCCGGAACGCGAGCCGGCCGCCCGCGGCTCGCGCTACACGCTCGACCTCAGCCGCGATCGCCGCCTCGCCGACCCCCGGGGCCACCATGGTCAGCGCCGCCGCGTGCATCGCCGCGGACACCGTGACCGCCGACTCGATCTCCCCCACCTCCTCGGGTCCCTTGCGCGACCGCTGGACCACCACGGCCTGGACCAGCTCGCGGGATGCGCGATCCGCCACGGCCTCCGGCGCGATCTCCAGAAGCCGTGCCAGCAGCAGGGTGATCGCCGCCCGATACGGCGGGATGAACAGGACCGGGCGGCCGTTCCGCTGCGCGGCCGACACGATCCCGTCCAGGTCACCCCGCGGGCGCGTCCTGTCGATCCCTACCAGCTTGGCGGCTTGCGCCAGCGTCTGCTGCTGCCCGACCCAGACGATGTCCTCCACCGTCAGCTCATCGCCGAACAGCGTCGCCTCCCCCGTGTCGACATCGATTACGCCCG
The DNA here is from genome assembly GCA_964465415.1 of uncultured Gemmatimonadaceae bacterium. Taxonomy (GTDB): domain Bacteria; phylum Gemmatimonadota; class Gemmatimonadetes; order Longimicrobiales; family RSA9; genus SLCC01. Next base: position 2,146 of record CAYXJH010000100.1, on the reverse strand, counting down.
CCAGGTCCGGCCGGTCCAGGCCGAGGTAGTACAGGAAGGTGCTGTCCTGCCGGAACGGGTACGCGTTGTCCGCGTAGTTCATCGGGCTCTCGCCGTTGCCCGGGAGCAGCACCAGCCCGTGATCCAGTTCGGCGCACAGATCCGCGCGTCGTTTTTCGTACGTCTCGCGACTGAACATCTTCGATCCTTCCTCACGCGCCCGACGACGCGCGCCGCGGGCATTTCAGTGTCGGAGCCTGTGCCCCGTGGCCTTTGCCCGTGCCCCCTGCGATGTGGCATGATCGGTGAACACGCGCAACTCCAGCCCGGCCCGACCCGTCCCGACGGCGCGCCGGGCGGGATCGGGTACGCGGCTTGCTCCTACCGTTGTAGACGACGAAGCTCGTCGTCGCGGAAACCCCGGACCAGGGAGGACACCATGCCGGACGATCGCACCACAAGGGAGAAAGGCGCGGACAACAAGCTCAAGGGCAAGGGCAAGGAGATGAAGGGCCGGGTCAAGGACGCGGCCGGCGGGCTCACGGATGACTCCAAGCTCCAGACCGAGGGCAAGATGGACAAGATGAAGGGCAAGGTGCAGGACAAGGTGGGCGACGTGCAGCGCAAGATCGGCAGCAAGGAAGAGAAGGAGCATTAGACCAACCGGACCGCCGCCTACGGTGGTCGGGAGCGCGGTCGGGTGCCGGAAACGGGCGCCCGGCCGCGCTTCGTTCATCCGGCGATGCCCGTCGCTGGCTCGCCGCGGGACGAGCGGTGCGCCGGGCCGGGACAGCGAACCAGCGGCCTGGAAGCTGGACGGACATCCGAACCGGGCTTGCAAGTCGTTCCTGCACAAAGTGTTACCCACGCACCTGGGATGACCGGGCGATGAGGCCCGGTTCTTCCTTTCACCGGGGCTGCGGTGCCAGACCCGCGACATCGCGTCCCCTTCAGGGGGGCGTGGCCAGCACTCGAACCGAGAGGTGGGCTTCTTGGCGTTTTCACCGGCGACCGTGACCGGATCCCGACCGGAACTCATCCGGCTGAGCCTGCTGCTCACCGTGGCCGTGCTGCTGGCCGACGTGGTGTCCAAGAACTGGGCGCTGGCCGTGGTGGGCACCGGCTACGTGGACCTGGGCGTCATCGCCCTGACCGTGGTCGAGAACGAGGGGCTGGCGTTCTCCACGGGTGCCGGTACCCTCAGCTACACGACGGTCCTGGCGCTCCGTCTCGGCGCGTTGATCGCCCTGATGATCCTGGCCTGGCGGTTCGGCCCGGAGAGCCGCCGGTCAGCGATCGGATTCGCGCTGGTCCTGGGCGGCGGGCTCGGCAACGCCCTGGACGTGGTATTCAGGAATGGCGCCGTGGTGGATTTCATCAGCACCACACCCGTCGCCCGATCCCTGGGCGGCGCGGCGGCCGAAGGGTTCGTGATGAACCTGGCCGACGTCTGGATCCTGATCGGGCTCGCCCTCCTGTACCCGCTCGTCCGCACCATCGGCCTGGCGGGGCAGGCTCGCCTGAAAGCGTTCGAGCGGCGGATCCTGGCAAGGCTTCTGGGCCGCCGGAGTCCTGCCCTGGCCCGGACCCCGCGCCGGCCGTCACTGGCCTCGCCATCCGATTCAGCCATATTGCCGGTCATCGTACCCGGCCGCACGGGATACGAGATGACCGGAGGGCCATGTCGTTCTACCTCAGGAAGGCGTTCAGCTTCGGGCCGATCCGCCTGAACCTCTCGAAGAGTGGCATCACGCCGTCCGTCGGTGTGCGTGGCGCCCGCGTCGGGCTCCGCGCCGGCGGGCGACCGTACGTCCACGCCGGCCGCCACGGGTTGTATTACCGCAAGACCCTCCCGGCCATTGGCGGCTCCGGATCGGGAGCGCGGGCGGGACGCCCGGCGGGGCAGGCGGGGGGTAGGGTCGTGCTCCACGAGGACACCGGCCTCACCTACCGTCATCCGGACCCCGGACCAGAACACGCCCCCGAGCCGGTCCACCAACCGGCCGACGCTGGGCACTGGCACTGGCTCGGCTCGGAGGCCGCCCTGGTGGCGCTGGTGGTCATCGCTTTGGCTACGAGCGGACCGATTCGGTGGGCGGCCGCCCTCGCGGCCCTCGTCCCCCTGGCGCTGCTGGTCCGCGCCGCCGCGCATCGGCGCACGACCCGG